>JASHUW010000124.1 GCA_030039815.1 Alphaproteobacteria bacterium | reverse complement strand
CGTCGAGCGCGACGACGGTGCCGAACCGCTTGACGATGTTCTCGGCGCGGATCGCCTCCGCCTTCGCCCCTTCCATCACGCGCCCCGGTGGCGCAGCCGCGCGAGGTGAATGTTGGCGACCATCGCAATGAGGATGGCGCCGCCGATCACGATGTCGAAGGTGAAGGCGTTGATGCCCTGCAGCGTGAACCCGTCCTGCAGCACGCCGAGCATGATGCCGCCGACCAGGCCACCCATGATCGTCCCGGCGCCGCCGGCGATCGCGGTGCCGCCGATGATCCCCGAGGCGACGCCGAGGAACATGATGTTGCTGCCGCCGGCGAGCGGGTCGATGGAGCCGACGCGAAACGCCTCCAAGAGCCCGGCCAACCCGCCAAGCGTACTGGTCAGCACGAAATTGGCGACCTTGATGCGGTTGATCGCGATACCCGATTCCGCGGCGGCGATGATGTTGCCGCCGATCGCCACGGTGTGAAGGCCCCAGCGCGTGTGGCGCAGCACGATGTGCATCACAAAGACGATGGCGAGCGCCCAGACGATCTCGGAATAGCCCCAAACCCCCATGATCCCGGTCAGGAGCGGCCCGCCCGCGGTGTCGGCCGGATAGCCGCGCGAGATCGTCAGGGTAAGGCCGGTAATAAGGAACAGCATGCCCAGCGTCGTGATGAACGAGGGCACGCTCAGCTTGATGGTGATGAGGCCGATGACGAACCCGATCAGCGCCGCGGCGGCGAGCGCCACCAGGATCGCCACCGGCTCGGGCAAGCCCCAATCGTGGACGTTCTGCATCAGGAACGGCGCCAGCGCGAACACCTGGCCGACCGACAGATCGATCTCGCGGCAAATCAACAGCATGATCTCGCCGCAGGCGATGATCACCGGCGCCGCCACGAACTGCGAGATCGTGACAAGATTGGCGTTGGTGATGAAGTTCTGGTTGGCGAGCTCGAAATAGATGATGAGCGCGACCGACACGACGATGACGCTCGCCTCCGGGCGCAACAGGAAGCCGTAAACCCGGCGGGCGATCGCTATCCCGACGGCGTCACTCCTTGCGTCGGTCATGCTGGCACGCGCCCGTGCCAGCCCCCACCCGTTCGCCGCCGCGAGCGGCGAACTTCCCTCCCCCGCGGCCGCGGGGGAGGGTTAGGGAGGGGGCCGGTAATAACCGACGACATCCGATCACCCGCCGATCGGGCCGTTGCGCGGCACGATCAGCGCGTCCTTGGCGCTGCCTTCGTAGCGGGTCTTGGTCTCCATGTATTGGCCGACCGCGTCCTTGGTGACGAATTTGAGGCCGGTGTCGATATCGGCCGGGCCAATCAGCCCGCCCGAGACCTTGAACGCGAACATCTCCATCACCGTGTAGAACCCCTGGAGGTATGGCTGCTGGTCGATGACGAATTCGAGGAACCCGTCGCGCACCGCCTCCAGCGATTTCGGCAGCATGTCGTAGCCGCCCGCCTTCACGCCCTTTTCCGGCAGGTTGTATTGCCGGCTGATGAGACCCGAGTTCATCGTGTCGCCGCCGGAAACGCCGAACAGGCCCTTCACATCCTGGTTGCCGAGGTAATAGGCCTGGATTTTCGACAGCCCGGCATTGGCGGTCGGGTCGGTGGCGATCATTGTCGCCTGGATGTCGGCGCCGGATTTCTTGATCGAATCCATCGCGCCGTCGACGCGGGGTTGCAGGTTAAGCTGCCCCGGCGTCGCGATGAAGATCGCGACCTTGCCCGAGCCGACCAGCTTGACGATGCGCTCCCCCATCATCTGGCCGGAAAGGAACAGATCCTGGCCGATATAGGCGAGGCGCTTGTTGCTCTTCGAATCCGCGTTGTAGCTGAAAACCGGGATGCCGGCCTGCAGCGCATTCTCGACCGGACGGTCGAAGCCTTTTGGATCGACGAGGCACACCGCGATCGCATCGGCCTTGGCGGCGACCGCGGTATTGAACGCGTTGACCATCTGCGCGACGTCGGAGGTCTCCGAGCCGGTCCACTGATAGTCGACGCCGAGCAGCGCGCAGGCATCCTGGATGCCGTACTGGGTCGGCACGAAAAACGGATTGTTGGTCACGTGGTTGATGAACACGAAGCGCCACTTCGGATGGTCCGGGAACGGTCCGGCGTCGGCGGCTCGCGCCCGCTCGGCCGCGCCGGCGAGCAGAGCCGCCGCGCCGCCGATCGTGACGCCGCGCATCAGCGCGCGCCGCGGCAGGCGTTGCGCGACCTTGTCCTCAATCTCCCCTAGACTGCGTTTCATGTCGTCCTCCCCGTTCGACGCGTTATTCGGCCCGCACCTTAGACGAGGCAGACGATAAATTCATCCCGGAGACTCGCGAGCCTTCGAAGAACTATAACCATCTCAGTGTCCTCCGTGCCGCCGTGGTGCCGCTTATGTCCTCTCCCCGCCCGCTGTCCGGCCTTGTCGTCGTCGAGATCGGCCATTCGATCGCCGCGCCCTATGCCGGGATGATCCTCGGCGAGCTGGGCGCCGAGGTCATCAAGGTCGAGAACCCGAAGGGTGGCGACGCCTGCCGCGGCTGGGGCCCACCCTTCGCGGAGGACGCGGCGACGTGCTTCCACGCCGTCAACCGCGGCAAGCAGGGCATCACCTGCGATCTCGCCAACCCGGATGACGCAGCGCGCCTCAAGCGCCTCATCCTCGAGCGCGCCGACGTGATGATCCACAACCTCAAGTTCGGCGCGCTCGACAAATACGGCCTGGCGCCGGCGACGCTCGTCGCCGCGAAGCCGAGCCTCGTGTGCTGCAACCTCAACGCCTTCGGCGCGGTCGGGCCGCTGCGCGAGCGCCCCGGCTACGACCCGATGATGCAAGCCTATTCCGGCCTGATGAGCCTACTGGGCGAAGACGGTCGCCCGCCGGTGCGGGTCACCGCCTCGATCATCGACATGGGCACGGCAAGCTGGGCCGTCGTCGGCATCCTCGCCGCGCTGCGCGAGCGCGACCGCACCGGCAAGGGCGGCATCGTCGACACCTCGCTCTACGAGACCTCGCTGGCGCTGATGAGCATCCTCCTCGCGGACCACCTGCAGACCGGTGAGCTGCCGGCGCGGCATGGCTCGGGGGTGCCGATGATCGTCCCCTACCAGGCCTTCGAGGCGGCCGACGGCTTCATGATGGTCGCCGCCGGCAATGACAATCTGTTCCGCCGGCTCGC
>JASHUW010000123.1 GCA_030039815.1 Alphaproteobacteria bacterium | reverse complement strand
ATCACCGCCGACGACGTGCAGCAGGCGATCCTCGCCAACAATTTCCAGTCGGCGCCGGGCCAGGCCAAGGGCGTTTTCACCGTCACCAATGTCGACGCCCAGACCGGGCTTACCGATGTCGACCAGTTCAAGAAGATGGTCGTCAAGGCGGCAAACGGCGCTGTGGTCCGCATGGAAGACATCGCCAGTGTCGAGCTCGCGGCACAGAGCTGGACATCGAGCGTCGCGATGAACGGCCAGCACGCGGTCTTCATCGGCATCCAGTCGACGCCGGACGGCAACCCGCTGACCATCGTCAAGGGGGTACGCGCGCTGTTCCCGCAGATCGAGCGGACGCTGCCGGCTTCGGTGCATATGCAGGTGGCTTACGATTCGACAAAGTTCATCCAGGCCTCGATCGACGAAGTGCAGACGAGCCTCGGTCAGGCGGTCGTCATCGTCGTCGTGGTGATCTTCCTGTTCCTCGGCAGCCTGCGCTCGGTGCTGATCCCGATCGTGACGATCCCCTTATCGCTGATCGGCGCCGGCATCATCATGTCGGGCCTCGGCTTCAGCCTGAACCTGTTGACGCTGCTGGCGATGGTGCTGGCGATCGGGCTCGTCGTCGACGACGCGATCGTTGTCGTCGAAAACGTCTATCGCCACATCGAAGAGGGGAAGAGCCCGCCCCAGGCGGCGCTGATCGGCGCGCGCGAGATCGCGGGCCCGGTCATCTCGATGACGCTGACGCTCGCCGCGGTCTACGCGCCGATCGGCTTCTTGGGGGGTGTCACCGGCGCGCTGTTTCGCGAATTCGCGTTTACCCTTGCCGGCGCGGTCATCATCTCCGGCATCGTCGCGGTGACCTTGTCGCCGATGATGTGCTCGCTCTTGTTGAAGCATGGCGCGGCGGACAAGGGCTTCGCGCGCCTGCTCGATCGCGCCTTCAATGGCCTTGCCAACTGGTACGGCCGCCGGCTCGAACGCTCGCTCGACTACCGCGCGGTGACCGCGCTCTTCGCGGTCGCGGTCTTTGTCGCGCTCGGCTTCATGTACATGAACACCAAGAAGGAGCTGGCGCCCGAGGAGGACCAGGGCGTGCTGTTCGCGCTGACCAAGGCGCCGCAATACGCCAACCTCGACTATATGGACGCCTACGGCGAGGAGATCGACAAGGCGCTGGCGTCGTTTCCCGAAGCGGATTTGCGCTTTGTGGTCAACGGCCGGTTCGGTCCCAACCAGGGTCTCGCCGGCATGATCCTGAAGCCGTGGAACGAGCGCGCCCGCACCGCGCAGCAGCTCAAGCCGCTGTTGCAGGCCAAGCTCAACGGCATCGAGGGAATGCGGGCCTTTGCCTTCTCGCTGCCGCCGCTACCCGCCTCGATCGGCGGCCTGCCGGTGCAGATGGTGATCTATTCGACCGGCGATTACGTCACGATCTTCAACGCGATGAACAAGATCAAGGACGCCGCGCGCAAGAGCGGCCTGTTCATCGTCGTCGACAGCGACCTCGACTTCAACCAGCCGACGATCCGCATCGATGTCGACCGCTCCAAGGCGAACGAGCTCGGCATCACCATGCAATCGATCGGCGACACGCTGGCGCTGCTGGTCGGCGAGAACTATGTCAACCGCTTCAACCTTCAGGGCCGCTCCTACGAGGTCATCCCGCAAGTCCCACGCATCGATCGCCTCAACCAGGACGCGCTGACCCAGTATTACGTGAAGTCCGCGGCCGGGGACCCGGTGCCGTTGTCGAACCTCGTCAAGGTCTCCACCGTCACCGCGCCCAACGCGCTCACCGGCTACAACCAGCTGCATTCGGCGACATTCCAGGCGGTGCCGATGCCGGGCGTCACCATGGGCCAGGCGGTCGACTTCCTCGAACAGCAGGCCAAGACGCTGCCGCAGGGTTTCAACCACGATTACCTGTCCGACTCGCGCCAATACGTCCAGGAAGGCAACGCGCTGGTCGTGACCTTCGTCTTCGCGCTCATCATCATCTTCCTGGTGCTGGCGGCGCAGTTCGAGAGCCTGCGCGATCCGTTCGTGATCCTGGTCAGCGTGCCGATGTCGATGTTCGGCGCGCTGCTCCCGCTGTTCATCGGGGTCTCGACGATGAACATCTACAGCCAGGTCGGGTTGGTGACGCTGGTCGGCCTCATCAGCAAGCATGGCATCCTGATGGTCGAGTTCGCCAACCAGCTGCAGATCAACGAGGGGCTCGACCGCCGCCGCGCGATCGAGCGCGCCGCGCGGGTCAGGCTGCGGCCGATCCTGATGACCACGGCGGCGATGGTGGTCGGCCTCTTCCCGCTGGTGACCGCGACCGGCGCCGGCGCGGCGAGCCGCTTCTCGATCGGCATTGTCGTCGTTTGCGGCATGTCGATCGGCACGCTGTTCACGCTGTTCGTGCTGCCCGCGGTCTACACCGTGCTCGCCAAGGACCACGTCGCCGCGGCCCATTCCGTCCGCGCGAGGGAATTGGCTCAGATCACCTGATGTGACCGGCGCCAGAGCCTCATCGTCAGCAGCGCGGCGACCGTCGCCAGCCCCAGCACGAAGCCCCACCACATGCCGATCGGGCCGAGGCCCAGCGGAAACGCCAGCGCCCACCCGCCG
>JASHUW010000122.1 GCA_030039815.1 Alphaproteobacteria bacterium | reverse complement strand
GGCCTCTCCTGATTAACGATCAATTTGATGGATTTTTGACGCGCACGCGGCGAATGTCCGGGGATGCCGAGCGCGCTCAACAAACTCGACCGTAGCGACCTGCGCCAACAGCGCCGCTACATGACGCCGACCTTCGAGGTCATCGTCGAATGCGAGCTGTTCCGTTCGCTCGACGTCTCGATGGGCGGCGTCCATCTCGACGGCGTCTGCGAGGGCATGTCCGTCGGCGCATCGGTCGAGGGTTGGCTCGCGCTGCCCGGGCTGGCGCGCGCCTTCGCCTTTTCCGGCGAAATCCTGCGCACCGACGCCAGTACCGGCAACACCGTGGTGCGCTTCGATGACATCGAGCCCGACACCGCGGCGTTCCTTGACCAGGCGGTTGCCCTGCGCCTGCATTAGCGCGAGGCGGCTAACCCGCCAGCTCGCACCAGATCGGGGTGTGGTCGGACGCGCGCTCCTTGCCGCGCGGCGACTTGTCGATGTCGCAACCGACGATCCTGTCGGCGGCGTGCGGCGACAGCAGCATGTGGTCGATCCGCAACCCCTCGTCGCGCTGCCAGCGCCCGGCCTGATAATCCCAGTAGGTGTATTTGTGCGGCTCGCGGTGGAACACCCGGTAGGCGTCGACGAGGCCCTGGTACAATAGCGCGCGGAACCGGGAGCGCGCCTCGATCCGGCACAGCGCGTCGTCGCGGAACCCGACCGGATCGTAGACATCGTCGTCGGTCGGACAGACGTTGTAGTCGCCGGCGAGCACGAACGGGATCTCGCGGCGCAATAGCCCGGCGGCGTGCGTGTTGAGCCGGTCCATCCAGCCGAGCTTGTAGGTGAACTTGTCGGTGCCCGACGGGTTGCCGTTGGGCAGGTAGATCGAGGCGACGCGCACCGCGGCGCCCGACGGCCCGAATGTCGCCTCGAGATAGCGGGCGTGATCATCGCCGTCGTCACCCGGCAGGCCGAAGACGATCTCGCGCGCCGGCTCCCTCGACAGGATCGCCACCCCGTTATAGGCGCGCTGTCCCAGCGCCTCGACCTTGTAGCCGAGCGTCGCCACCTCGAGCCGCGGGAAATCGTCGGCGAGGCACTTGATCTCCTGCAGGCACAGCACGTCGGGCTGCGCGTTCTTGAGGAAATCCAAGAGATGCGGCAGCCGGACCTTGACCGAATTGACGTTCCAGCTGGCGATTTTCATGGCTGCCTCATGTCGTCATGCGCGGATGATCCGGGCATCTTTTTGAGCCTCGGGTCAAGCCCTCACCCCCCGCTTCGCCGGCGGGTTCCTCCCCCGCGCGGGGGAGGAACCGGGCCGCGTCTCGCATCACGCCGGCGCTTCGCGGGCGGTGCCGTCGCCGAAGCAGTAATAGCCGACGATCTGCATCGGCGAGGCCTGGGCGAGATCGGGCGGTCTGCCGTGGTGGTAGCGCGCGGTCGTCTCGCGCAGGAAGTCGAGCAGGGTTTGCTGCGACCGCTGGGCGGCGCGGCGCAGCGGGTGGACTTGCGGGCGCGCCGGCTCGGGCGCGTCGAGATCGCGCAGCGTGACCGCCGTGCCGGGGTCGATCCCGGCGGCGGCGAGACCGGCGCGCGCCATCATGGCGATCAGCTTGCGGCCTTCCTGCCGCTTGGCGGCGCGCTCGGTTTCACCCGACCAGGCGCGCAGGATGCCCGCGAGACGCGCAAGGCGCCGCTCGTAGGCTCTAAGCCGAGAACGCATGGTCTTACTCCCCGCTGGCGGTTTCCCCTTTGGCTTCCTCCACTTCGCGCTCCAGCGCCGCGAGGCGGCGGTCGAAATCGCTGGTTTCGAACGCCTGCATCATGATCTGCACCATGCGGGCGAGCTCGGCGGCGTCGAACGGGGTGATCGCGCCCTCGGCGACGGCGCGCGCGATCGCGCTCATCGCCGGGGCGAGATCGGCGGCGGAATTGATCTCGGGCAGCGCGAAGGGGCGGGTGCGCGCGCGGCGCGGCACGATGGTCTCGTAGGCGAGCTTCAGCATGGCGCGGTCGCCGTCGAGCGCCATCGTCTTGACCTTGCGGGTGATCGCCTCGGCGTCGTCATCGATCAGCGCCTCGGCGAGCAGGGTCGCGGCGTTGCGCGAGCCGCAAGGCCGCCCGGCCGGATTGCCCGATTGCCCTTTCTGAAACGGCCGCCCCGGCCCCGGTTTATGGTTCCTTCGCTGTTTTAACAGCGGATTTACAGCCATCAACGATCTCCCTGCGGTTGTGACTCGCCGCCTTGATGCGGACGAAAACCGCAACGATACAATACGATTGTGGCAATTTTGCGGTCGTGTTTGGGTCTCGAACACAGCTCTTTTGCACGTGATCATTCGGTGTCCGGAGGTTTGTGATGCCTAAGATTCGAAGGCCATTCGGAATGACCGAGCCGGTGATTTCGCGCAGCCCTGACGTCATGGGCGGGACGCCGGTGTTCCGCGGAACGCGCGTGCCGGTGCAGACGCTGCTCGATTATCTGGAGGCGGGCGATACGATCGACGAGTTCCTCGCCGGCTTTCCCTTGGTGTCCCGAGCGCAGGTCGTCGCGTTTCTCGAAGCGGCAAAGGACCGGCTCATCGAAACGGTCGGCTCCGTCCAGGATTAGCGGGCGCTAGGCGATCGAGAAGGAGTTGCCGCAGCCGCAGGATGAGGCGGCGTTGGGGTTGTTGATGCGGAACGCGGCGCCCATCAAGTCCTCGACGAAATCGACCTCGGCGCCGGCGAGGAGATCGAGCGAGACCTCGTCGACGACGATGCCGACCCCGTCGCGCTCGAACACGCGGTCGTCGGGGTTGGTCTGGTCGTCGAAGCTCAAGCCGTACTGAAACCCCGAGCAGCCGCCGCCCGACACGGCGATGCGCAGATTGGCGCTGCCGACCTGCTCCTGCTCGCGCAGCAAGGCGATGCGCCTGGCCGCGCTCGCGGTCAGGGTGAGGCTGCGTTCGCCGGTTTCCGTCGTCGCGTCGCTCATCTACTGCGGCTCCATCGGCTCTTTGAAGTGCGCTGGGCCCTCCGGCCCAGCTGCGGCTGGTGCCGCATTCCGCGCGAGCGGAATCTATCACGACAGTGTATGTAATCAGCGATGGCCAATGATACCACCTTGGAGACGCGACGGGCGGAAACGGCGCTGGGCGCCGCGGGTTCCGCCGAGCGGCTGGCGCTACTGCGGGCGCTCGAAAAGAAGGTGCTGTGGCTCTCCACCTGGATGATCCACAACGCCAACCACATCCGGCCGAGCCGCGACGGGCTGAAGGTCGGCGGCCACCAGGCGTCGAGCGCCTCGGTCGCGACCTTGATGACGGCGCTCTATCTCGACGTGATGCGGCCGCAGGACCGGGTCGCGGTCAAGCCGCATGCCGCGCCGATCTTTCACGCGATCCAGTACCTGTTGGGGCACCAGACGCGCGACAAGCTCGAGCGCTTCCGCGCGCTGGGCGGCGCCCAGGCCTACCCGTCGCGCAGCAAGGACGGCGACCATATCGTCGATTTCTCGACCGGTTCGGTCGGGCTCGGGGTCGGGGTGACGCTGTTCGCCTCGCTGGTGCAGGATTATGTGCGGCTGCACCGCATGGCGCC
>JASHUW010000121.1 GCA_030039815.1 Alphaproteobacteria bacterium | reverse complement strand
CATCGCCAGATGCTCACCGACCACCGAGGCGTCAGAGCGCCCCTCCTGGCACAGCATGTTGAGCGCGATGCCGACTTTCATGGCCTTCCTCCGTGTCTGGTTGGAGGAAGGTTCGGCCGAACCGATGACGGGGTCAATGACCTCGGCTTCCCGCCAACGCGCGAACCGGCCGCTTGCGCCGCTGCAGCCGCTGTTCTTAACAAGCTTCCAAAGGTCTCGGGTCGACTAGGCGACGGCCATTGGGATCGCGGCGCAGCCCCTCGTCTCGCCCGATTAGCGGACGTTGAGTGACCTGGGACCACTGACGAACGGACTGTCCCGGAGGTAAAATCGCAGCAGTCGCTCCGCTTCCCGCGCGATGCCGATCCTTATGCTCTCGCCGATTTCGCCCGGTTCGCTGTCATCGCCGCTCAGCCAGAGCTGACCTTCGCGGCAAAGATCGATCCCATCGAGCCGACGATCGATCCGCAGCGCCGCGGTCAGCCGGCCTGGGCCTCGCGCCAGGTCGCGCAAGCGCCCGATGCCGCGATTGTGCTGCATGATCGGGATGCCATCGAGCGGTTCGAGCGCCCTGATGAGCACGCCGGCTCCGATTCCGGTCCTCTCGCTGGAGACGTTCAGCATGTGAGAGCTACCGTAGGCGAGGTAGACGTATGCGTACCCCGGCTCGAGAAACAGCGAGCGATTGCGCCGGGTCATCCCGCGGTAGGCGTGCCCGGCAGCATCGCCGACGACATAAGCCTCCGTCTCAACAATACGACCGCTGACGACGCCTTCCGGCAGCTTCCGCACCAATGTCTTGCCGATGAGATAGCGGGCGAGAGAGGCCGTATCGGTTGGCAGCTGCGCGCGAGCCAGCGGTGGTCGGCGGCCAGGCTTCAGAGCATCCGCTCCACCCATTGCGCGCGCGAAGGCCCTGGCTCGAACGGATCGCCGAAATACTGGGTTTCGCGCGCCACTTTCCCGTCGAGGAACTCCATGATGCTCACGGTGTAGGACGGCTGCCCGTCGTAGGTCAGGACGAATTCGGTGATCCAGAGGTCCCCGGCACCGATGATCCGCCGCACCGTAAAGCGTTTCCGGTTCGGCTGCGCGGCGCGAGACGACTGGATGTGGCGCCGGCCGCGAATGCGCTCGCCCGATTGCGGATATTCGAGCACCGCGTCCTCTCGATAAATATCGTGCTCCGCCTCAAAATCGTTCGCATCGGAGGCGGCCCAGTGGCGATCCAGGGCCGCTCGGATATCACCGTCTTCCATATCAAATTCCTCGGGCCTTTGCCGATCTTGCAGCCGTGCACGTGCAAGCGGTTCGATCAGATCGGCGGAGCAGGCGGGAAGTTGGGCCGGCGCTTTTCGAGATGCGAGGCAAGGCCTTCCTTCACATCCGGTCCACCAAAGCCAAAGAATTCCAGCGCCAGCGAGGCGTCGAAGGTCGGCCCCATCGCGCGCAGCCAGTTGTTGAGCGCGCTTTTGGTCCAGCGGATCGCGCTCTGCGCGCCTTCGGCCAGCTTGGTCGCTACTTCGATCGATTTCGCCTCGAGCTGATCGTCGTCGACCGCAAATGTTATCAATCCGATACGTTCGGCTTCTTCACCCAAGAGCTGATCGCAGGTCAGCAGGTAGTACTTCGCTTTGGCCATGCCGCAGAGCAGTGGCCAGACGATCGCCGCGTGGTCGCCGGCGGCGACGCCCAACCGCGTGTGCCCGTCGATGATGCGGCAGTCCTTGGTGGCGATCGACACGTCGGCGAGCATGCCGCAGACGAGCCCAGCGCCCACCGCGACGCCGCGCATCGCGCTGACCACCGGCTTGTTGCAGTTGATGACGCCGTAGACCATGTCGCGCGCCTCTTTCCATTGCCGGGCGCGCGCGTTGAAGTCCTCGGTGGCGCTCTTGATCATGTTGAAGTCGCCACCGGCCGAGAACACCTTGCCGGCACCGGTGAAGATGGCGACGTTGATGCTCTCGTCGCGGTCGACGTCGTGCCAAATCTCGGCGAGCTCGGCGTGCATCGCCTCGTCGGCGGTGTTCATCCGCCCGTTATCCATCGTCACCCGCAGCACCTTGGGGTGCGGCCGGTCGAACTTGAGGCGGGTGTAGCGGGCGTAGGGGTCGGACATGACGGTATGCTCCTGCGGCCGGTTGCTTTCGCGACGGATTTGCGGAACCGTGCCGCCAGCCCGTAGCGCTGTCAAATCCGCGCGATCAGCTGGGAGGATCAAATGCCCGTCCAAGCCAAGGAATATCCGCGTCCGCTGCCGCGTCGCGAATGGCTCGGCAAGCTCACCGAGGAAATCCTCGAGCCGGAGCTGCCCATCGTCGATCCGCACCACCATTTGTGGGATCACCCCGGGAGCCGCTATCTGCTCGACGAGCTGCTGGCCGATTGCAACTCCGGGCACAACATCGTCGCGACCGTCTTTATCCAATGCGGCTCGGGCTATCGCACCAGCGGGCCGGAAGAGTTTCGCTGCATCGGCGAGAGCGAGTTCGTGCGCGCGATCGCCGAGGAGGGCGACCGGCGCGGCGGCCGGACCAAGATTTGCGCCGGCATCGTCAGCTTCGCCGATCTGCGGCTGGACAATCTCGATGCCGTGCTCGCAGGTCAGATCGCCGCTGCCGGCGGTCGGTTTCGCGGCATCCGGCAGATCGCGGCCTACGATCCGGCGATCATCAGCGGCTCGTCCTATGTGCCGACCGCGGGGCTGATGGAGGAGCCGGCCTTCCGCCGCGGCATGAGGCGGCTGCCGGCGCATGACCTCACCTTCGAAGCGTGGATATACCACCCGCAAATCCCGACGCTGACCGCGGTGGCGCGCGAGGCGCCAGAGACCAAGATCGTGCTCAACCATTTCGGTGGACCGCTCGCCGTCCCGCCCTACAAGCGCAGCGAGGTGTTCCCGGTCTGGCGCGCCGCGATCAAGGAGCTGGCACGCTGCCCCAACGTCTATGTGAAGCTCGGCGGGCTGGCGATGATCGTCAACGCGTTCGACTTCCATCTCGGGCCGCTGCCGCCGTCATCGGGCGAGTTGGCGAATGCCTGGCGTCCCTATGTCGAGGCGTGCATTGAGGATTTCGGCGCCGGCCGCTGCATGTTCGAGAGCAATTTCCCGGTCGATAAAGGCGCGTGCAGCTATCCGGTGCTGTTCAACGCGTTCAAGCGGCTGGCTTCCGGCGCCTCGGCTGCGGAAAAGGCCAATCTGTTCGCCGGCACCGCATCCCGCTTCTACCGACTGGGTGTGTAATTCACGCCGTCCACGGCCGGTTGTATGCCACGGCGGGCACGCCTGGCGACGGCTCGGAGCGTTGCAGCGCGGCGTTGAGCGCGGTCTGGAACGGCCGGATGGGCTCGTGGATGGGCTGCGCGAGGTTGCGCCGCGCTTCGTCGAGCGCACGGCGCAGATCATCGTTCTCGCCGCGCAGGCCGCCGGAAATCCGGCCATAGGCGCCCTGGAATTCGGCGAGCCGCTGCTCGGCGATATCGGCGCGGTGCTCGGCCGCGAGCAGCTCGCTGTCGACTTCCCGCGTCCGTTGCTCGGCTGCCTGCAGATCGCGCACCGCCGCGACGCGCTCCGCCTCGACGTCGTCGATCTTGCGGCGCAACGCCAGGTTGGCGCGGTTGAGCTGGTCGAGGCGGCTCAAGAGATGACCGGGAGCACCGGCGAATTCGCGGCACAGCTCGGTCAACGGCGTCTCGCCGGCAGTCCGCTGAAAGCCCCTGACGGCAGCGACAATCTCTTCATCGCTGGTGTTCGGGTGGACCGCGATCTCCAGGCAGCGGAGCGCCGTCTCCCATCGCTTGCGTTCCATTGCCCGTCGCCCCTAGCCCCTTCGATAGAGACGAACCGTTGCGGATTTTGTTGCAGGAAATTTGCTCAGCGCACCGCGAAAAGTTGGCGGATATTGTCGAACAGCCGCGGCTGCTGGCGACTCTCCATCAGCGCCGAGAGGAACGAGTCGGCCCAGCGGTCGATATCATGCGCCGAGAGGTGCCGGTACATGCGGCGGTGGCGCGCCTGGCGCTCGGCGAGCGGCATCCGCAGCGCCGTGTCGATCGCCGCGGCCATCGCCTCGGGTTCGAGCGGGTTGATGATAATCCCTCCATCGAGTTCCTCGGCCGCGCCGGCGAACTGCGACAGCACCAGCACGCCGGGATTTTCCGGGTCCTGGGCCGCGACATACTCCTTGGCGACGAGATTCATCCCGTCGCGCAACGGGGTCACCAGCCCGACCCGCGCCATGCGGTAGAGCGCGGCCAGCGAGGCGCGCGAATAGGCGCGGTTGACGTAGCGGATCGGCGTCCAGGCCGGCTCACCGAAGCGGCCGTTGATCTGGCCGATCAGCGTGTTCACGGTCTGGTTGATGTCGGCGTATTCAGGCACGTCCGAGCGCGATTGCGGCGTCACCTGAAGATAGGTGATGTGACCCCGCCAGCGGGGAAACTGCTCGAGGAACTGGCCGAAACCCTGGATGCGGTGCGGGATGCCCTTCGAATAATCGAGCCGGTCGACGCCGAGAATCAGGCTTCTGCCGTTGAGGCTGTCGCGCACTTCGTTGGCGAAATCCGAGCGCACCGCGGTGCGGGCGGTGCGGGCATAGACCCGCGTCGCGATCGCCACCGGGAACGAGCGCAAATTCACGCGCCGGCCGTCGAGGTCGAAATAGGCGCGGTTGCGGCCGCCGAACTGGCCGCCCTGGAGCTCGAAATATTGCCGCAGATTGTCGGCGTCGTGCTGGGTCTGGGTGCCGACCAGATCGTAATGGCTGAGCGCGCCGACGGTCTCGCTGTGCTGCGGCAACGCGAGCAGGATGTCGGGCGGCGGGCAAGGGATATGGAGGAAGAAGCCGATCGGATTGTCGTGACCGCGCACCCGCAATTCCTTGGCCAGCGGCATCAGATGATAATCGTGCACCCAGATCCAATCGTCCGGTCGGATGAAGCGCGACAGCGCGTCGGCGAAGCGGGCATTGACCCGCAGATAGCCGCCGAGATCGACCGAGGTGAACTCGGCGAGATCGATCCGGTAGTGCAGGATCGGCCAGAGCACGCGGTTGGCGAAACCGTTGTAGTATTCCTGGAAATCGTTTTCCGACAGATCGATCGTCACAAAGCTGCGCTGCCGGCGCTCGACGATGGCGGGGGGATTGTCAACGCCATCGCGGCTGATCTGCCCGCTCCAGCCGAACCACAACCCCTCGCGATGCTTCAGGGCGGCGTTGACCGCTACCGCAAGTCCGCCGGCGAGGCGCGGCCCCTCGGGATCGGGGACGGCCACACGGTTGGAGACTACGACGAGACGCGGCACCAGACGTCCTCCCACTTCTCGGACAAACGTGTCGCCGCGTTGATGATGCCCGCCATCGAGTAGGTTTGCGGGAAGTTGCCCCACAGCGCGCCGGTCTCCGGGTGGATGTCCTCGGACAGGAGGCCGAAGGAATTGCGGCGGTCGAGCAGATCGAGAAAGAGCTCGCGCGCCTCGTCGCGCCGGCCGATTCCCGCCAGCGCCTCGATGTACCAGAAGTTGCAGGCGAGAAACGCCGTCACGGGCGCGCCGAAATCGTCGTCGGCGGTGTAGCGCATGATCCGGCCATTGCGCAGCAGATGCGTGCCGATCGCCTCGCACGTGGCGACGAAGCGCCGGTCGGTCTGCGCCACCAATCCGATCTCGCCGATGCGCAGGACGCTCGCGTCGAGCTCGGAATCGTCGAGCGCGCCGACAAAGACGCCTTTTTCCCGGTTCCAGGCGCGGCGGAGGATTTCCCGGCGCAGCTGGTTGGCCTTGCGAGCCCAATAACGCTGGCGTTTCGCGAAGCCG
>JASHUW010000120.1 GCA_030039815.1 Alphaproteobacteria bacterium | reverse complement strand
CGGCACCGGTGCCGGCGCGGCGCAGGCGCAGGGCGCCGGCGACAATGCCTATTGGCAGGCCTACAATTACTGCATGTCGACCCGCACGCCGGCGCCGCAGCCGGCTTACCCGCCGGGTTACGGCCAGCCGGCCCCGCAGCCCTACAATCCGTACTACAATCGCTAATCACTGACGGCGGAGCGTGTCACGCGCTCCGCCGCGTCATCTCGATATAGCCGAACGCGTCGATGCGGGCGTCGAAGTTGCGGCCGATCACGGTTGACGTCTCGTCCTCGACGACAACCGCGGGGCCGTTGAGCGTCGCGCCGGGCGCGAGCGCCGGACGCTCGTAGATCGCGACCTCGACGAACTCGCCGGTTTCGGGGTCGAAGACCGCGCGGTGGCGCGCCTCCGACGCCGCGAAGCCAGGCGGCGTGGCGGGCGGCGCAGCGTCCTCGACCGGCGCCGGCGCGGCGACCAGCACCACCCAGCTCAGCACCTCGACCTCGACACCGGGGATCACCCGGCTGTAGAGCCGGCGATAGGCGTCCTCGAACGCCGCCTGGATCTCGGCGGCGTCTTCCCGGCGATAGGTCTTGGGCGTCAGCGGCACGGCGATCTCGTGGCCCTGGCCGCGATAGCGCATCAGCGCCGAGCGCGTCTCGGCGAGCGCCGCGTCGGGAGCGCCGCGCCGCACGATCGCCGCCGCCTCGTCATACATCGAGGCGAGCAGGGAATTCGCCGCCTCGGCAGCAAAATTGTCGAGCCGCTGCAGCTGCGAGCGGACGATCTCGTAGGAGATCGGCGCACGCAGAAACCCGACCGCCGAGCCCACCCCGGCGTTCGACGGTACCAGGACGCGGTCGAGGCCGAGCTTGTCGGCCATCCGCGCGGCGTGCAGCGGCGCCGCGCCGCCGAACGCCACCAGCGTGCGGCCGCGCGCGTCCTTGCCGCTTTCGATCGCATGGACGCGCGCGGCGTTGGCCATGTTCTCGTCGACGATCTCGCTGACCCCGAGCGCCGCCACCTCGAGCGCGAGGTCGAGCTTGTCGCCGATCTCCTTCTTCATCGCCGCCTCGGCCGCCGCGCGGTCGAGCGCCATGCGGCCGCCGGAAAACCCGGTCGGGTCGATGCGGCCAAGCAAGAGGTCGGCATCCGTGACGCTCGGCAACGCGCCGCCCCGGCCATAGCAGGCGGGGCCGGGATCGGCGCCGGCGCTGTCCGGTCCGACGGTGATGCGTTTCAGCGGATCGACCCGCGCGATCGAGCCGCCGCCCGCGCCGATCTCGACCATCTCGATGACCGGGATGCGCAACGGCAGCCCGCTGCCCTTTTTGAAGCGATAGACCCGCGCGACCTCGAAGGCGCGGCTGGTTTGCGGCTGGAACTCGTCGATCAGGCAGATTTTCGCGGTGGTGCCGCCCATATCGTAGCTCAGCACCTTGCCGAGCCCGCATTGCCGGGCGATGTGCACCGCGAAGATCGCGCCGCCCGCCGGCCCCGACTCGACAAGCCGCACCGGGAAGCGGATCGCGGTCTCGACCGTCGTCAGCCCGCCGCCCGAGGTCATCAGGAAAAGCGGGCAGTTGAACCCCGTATCTTGAAGCAATGACTCAAGATTGACGAGGTAACGCCCCATCATCGGCTGCACATAGGCATTGGCGCAGGCGGTCGAGAGGCGCTCGTACTCGCGCATCTCCGGCGACACCTCGGAGGACAGCGTCATCGTCACGCCGCGCAGGCGCTTCGCCAGGAGCTCGCGGGTGCGTTCCTCGTGCACGGGGTTGACGTAGCTGTGCAGGAAGCCGATGGCGACGCTCTCGACGCCGTCGGCCGCGAGGCGCTCGGCCAGCATCTCCACCGCGCCCTCGTCGAGCGGCCGCACCACGCGGCCGCGCGCATCGACCCGCTCCGGCACCACGCGGCGCAGCCGGCGCGGCACCAGCGGCGGTGGCAGATCGATGTTGACGTCGTATTGCTCGAAACGGTTCTCGTGGCGGATCTCGATCGTGTCGCGGAAACCCTCGGTGGTGACGAGCGCGGTCTTGGCGCCCTTGCGCTCGATGATCGCATTGGTGGCGAGCGTGGTGCCGTGGATGATGAGGTCGAGGTCGCCCGGCGCCAGCGACGCTTCGCTCAGCACCGCGTTGATCGCGGCCAGCACGCCGCGCTCGGGCGCCTGCGGCGTCGTCAGTATCTTGGCGCTGTAGCGCTGCTTGGCGCCGTTTCCACCGACCTCCAGCGCGACATCGGTAAAGGTGCCGCCGATATCGACCCCCAACCGCGCCTCGCTCGCTCGCTTCTTGCCCTCCGCCACGCCCGCAGCCTCGTCGCTCATTTGCTAAAAAGCGGGCGGCAGGGTGCGGTGCCGCGGCGCGGCGAGTCAACCGCCGCTTGCTCGCCAGCGGGCTTTCGCGACGGCGCAACGTTGGTAACATGCGCAGCGAGGCCGGGGCCGCGCTTCCGCTGCAAGCCGGCTGCCCATGAGGGGGAACCATGAGCGAAGTTTCCGTGCCGCCGCGCGCCTATCGGATCGACGTCGTCGACCAGGTCGGCCGCGCCTACCGCACCGTCTTCGACCATATTCGGCTCGTCATCGAGATGGCGCTGTTGCCTTATCTGATCGTGCTGGCCGTCGAACTGCTCTCGCTGCTGTTCACGCATGGCGGATGGGTTGGGCGGATCGCGGCGGCGCTGATCCACGCGGTCGGCCTGTTGCTGTTCGGCGCCGTGTTCATGGTGCGCTGGCACCGTTTCGTGCTGCTCGGCGAGACGGTCGGCGGCGAACTGCTGCCGCCGGGCTGGCGCGAGTTCGTGATCGCCGGGGTCAAAATCGGTGTGGTGGTCCTCGCGGGATGGGTGGTGCTGGTGGGGCTTGCGCTGCTCCCGCCGGCCTTCATCACCGTGCCGCTGACCGCGGCGGGCGGGGTGGCGCTGACGCTCGGCGCGCTGCGCGTGTCGCTGATTTTCCCGGCGGCGGCGATCGGTCAGCCAGTCGCGCTGCGGACCGCGTGGGACTGGGTGGCCGGCAATTTCTGGCGCCTCTTCGTCAGCGCCTTTGCCTGCTATTTCCCGTTCGCCGTGCTGCAGATGCTGATCGGCGCGCTGGCCTCGGCCTTTCCGTCGCTGACCTGGATCGTGTTCGAGGCGGTGCGGCTGGCGGCGTCGTTTGCCGGCGCCGCCGTCGTCGCCGCCCTCTTGTCACACCTCTATCGCGACCTCGTGCTCGAACCCGGCTAAGCCGCAGATCGAACCGCTAATCGGCGGCAAGCGGCATGATCGCCGCGTCGGAATCGTGGTTGATCTCCTCGAGCGAGCGGCCCTTCGCCTCGGGGATGACGATAAAGGTCAGCGCCGCGCCGACCAGCGAGACCGCGGCAAGGATATAGAGAAGGCCGATCTCCCCGGTGACGCCGAGCAGCGCCGGGAACAGGAAGGCGGCGGTCGAGGCGCCGATCCGCCCGCCCACGACGGTGACCGATTGCGCAATGCTGCGAATTCGGGTCGGGCTCAGCTCGACGCCAAGCAGGCCACTGCCCGACACCGCGCCTGGTCCGAGGCTGATCGTGAAGTTGTAGAGACCGAAAATCGCCAGCCCGAGCAGCGGCAGGCTGGCTGCGGAATGCTGCAGCACGGCGAATAGCGCCAGCGAGCCGCCGGCAAGCGTAAAGCCCAGCGCCAACAAGGGCTTGCGACCGAAGCCGTCGATCAACCCGACACCGAGAATGGTACCGGGGATGATGAACACGCCATAGCTGACCAGCTGGAAGACGATCGGGCTCACCCCGATCCCCTTGGCGATCACCGACGGCCCGAACAGGATGCTCGAATAGATCACGATGTCATAGACGAGCCAGAGCAGCGCCGCGCCGAACACATCGCGCAGATGCAGCGAGAAGACCTCCTGCCACGCACGGCGATCAACCAGCGGCGAGGTTTCCGTCCTGCGCCCGGTGATGCCATTGATGACGTCGCGCGCCGCCTTGCCGTCGCCCGCGAGACGCGCGAGATAGCGCGCGGTCTCCGGCATCTTCCGGCGCAGATACAGCACCGAGAGCGCCGGAACGCTGCCGAAGGCCAGCACGATGCGCCATTGCGCCGATGGGGAAAAGCCGAGCCCCTGCACGATCAGCAACACCACGGCGGCGACGAATGCCCCGAGGCACCAGAACACGCCGAAGCCGAACGCGACCTTCTTGCCGCGGTCGCGGCGGTTGGCATGCTCCGCCATGATCGTCGGCGACAGCACATAATCGGCGCCGACGCCGATCCCCAGAACAAAGCGGATGGCGATGAGGCTCCACATATCGGGCGCGAAAATCTGCGCCGCGGCGGCAATCGCCATCAGCCCCACGTCCATCCCGTAGTAGCGCTTGCGCCCGCGCTGGGCGAGCGCGCCGAAAATCAGCGCGCCGACCGCGGCGCCAACCAGCGCCGAGCCGGTCAGCAACCCGCTTTGCAGTCCGCTGATGTGGTCGATGCCGAACGAAGCCAGCACCAGCGGCAACACCACGCCGATCGAGGACAGATCGTAGCCGTCGGTGAACACGCCCATGCCCGTGGTGAACAGGGCCAGCAGGTGGAACCGCTTGATCGGCTGTTCATCCAGATGCTGAAACGCGCTTGCTTCGGCCGTCATCGCTCGCCTCTCGCAAAGGAAGAGGCGGCACGCTAGGCGGGCCGCGTGACACTTCGGTTGCCGCGAAATTACATGGCGTTAATGCGACGAATTGACCGAAGCGCGATCAAGAAGATCGGGAAAACCGGCCTATTTCGGCAGCGGCGGGTTGATCCCCGCGCCTTCCTTGGGAAAGGTTGGCGGCAGCGGGTTGAAGTTGAGCGGCTGGTCGCTCTCGATCTTGCCGGCGTCGGGGATCATCGAGGCATCCCAGCCGCCGCCCAGCGCCTCGATCAACGCGACGCTGGCGACGAGCCGGCTCTGGCGGATGTTGACCGCGCTTTCGGCATCGGCGAGCGCGGTGTTCTCGGCGACGATCACCGCGGTATAGGCCTGGGTCCCGGCGCGGTACTGGTTGTTGATCGTCGCCTCGGCCTGGCGCGCCGCCTTGACCGCGGAATCCTCGGCGACCGCCTCCTCGGCCAGCACCCGCTCGGCGACGAGCTCGTCCTCGACTTGCTGAAGCGCGGTCAGCACGGCCTGGCGATAGGTCGCGATCGACGCGTCGTAGCCGGCCTCGTCATGCGCGAGCTGGGCGTTCTTCGCGCCGCCGTCGAAGATCGTCTGCGCCAAGGTCGAGCCGAACGACCAGACGCGGCTCGACGTGGTGAAGAGCCGGCGGAACATCTCGGCCGAGACGCCACTATCGGCCGACAGCGTCACGTCGGGATAGAACGCCGCGGTGTCGACGCCGATGACGGCATTGGCCGCCGCCATGTCGCGTTCCGCGGCGGCGATATCCGGCCGCCGCTGCAGCAGTGCCGAGGGCAGCTCGAACGGGATCAGCGGCACCGCCAGCATGGCCTCGGTCGGGGCGATCGTCACTGCGGCGGGCGGCTTACCCATCAGCACGGCGATCGAGTGCTCGAGCTGACCGCGCGTCACCCCTACCGCGATCAGCTGCGCCCGGGTCGCGTCGAGCTGCGCCTGCGCCTGCTGCACCGCAGAGCTGTCGGCCGTGCCGCCGGCATACTGGTTCTTGGTGATCTGCAACGCCTGGGTATAGGCCTTGACCGAGGCGTCGAGCAGCCGCGACAGCTCGTCGGCGGTGCGCAATTCCACATAGGCGGTGGCGAGCTCGGCTTGCGCCGCGAGGCGCACATTGGCGAGCGTCGCGGCGCTGGCCTGGGCGCTGGCGATGTTGCCTTCGACGGTGCGGCGGACCGAGCCCCACAAATCGGGGACCCAGCTCGCGGTCAGCTCGGTGGTCAAATTGTTCTGGATCGTGCCGCCGCCGAAGCTGGTGCGCCCGTTATTGGCGCTGGTGCGCGAGCGGCTGGCCGCGGCGTCGGCGTTGACGCCGGGGAAGAATTGCGCCCGCGCCGCGGCGACCGTCGCCTCGGCCTCGCGGAAGGCGGCCTCGGCGGCCTTCAAGTTCTCGTTGGAGATGTCGACCTGCCGCTCGAGCCGATCGAGGACGGGATCGTGATAGATCGACCACCACGCGCCGCGGTCGAGCGCCTCCATCGGCCGCGCCTGTTCCCAGCCCTTGGCGAGCGGCCCCGGCTTCCACGCCTCCTTGTAGGCGGCCGGGACGGGTGCGTCCGGCTTGACGTAATCCGGCCCGACCGTGCAGCCGCCCAAGGCGACGAGCGCCGTCAGCCCGCTTATCGCGGCCGCCCTGTTCCGGCGTCCCCCGCTTCCCCCCGGCATGTCCCCTATTCTCCCGGCTGCGGCGCGTGGCCCGGCGCGAAGGGCGCGCCGCCCGACCGGCGGTTGCGCATCGCCCACAGGCGGAAGCGGTCGAGATAGAGATAGATCACCGGCGTCGTATAGAGCGTCAGCGCCTGGCTGACCAGCAGCCCACCGACGATCGAGATGCCGAGCGGCCGGCGCAGCTCGGAGCCTTCGCCGAAACCGATCGCCAGCGGCAGCGCGCCGAGCATCGCCGCCAGCGTCGTCATCATGATCGGGCGGAAGCGCAGCAGCGAGGCCTTGTAGATCGCGTCGCGCGACGACAGGTGCTCCTCGCGCTCGGCGATCAGCGCGAAGTCGATCATCATGATCGCGTTCTTCTTGACGATGCCGATCAACAGAATGACGCCGATCAGCGCGATCAGGCTGAACTCGGTGTTGCACAGCATCAGCGCCAGCACCGCGCCGACCCCGGCCGAGGGCAGGGTCGAGAGGATCGTGATCGGGTGAATGTAGCTCTCGTAAAGCACGCCCAGCACGATATAGACCGCGAGCAGCGCCGCGGCGATCAACACCGGCTCGTTGGCGAGCGATTGCTGGAACACCTGCGCGGCGCCCTGGAAGTTGCCGTGGATCGTCGTCGGCACGTGCAGCTCGGCCATCGCGCGGTCGATCGCCTGGGTCGCCTCGCCGAGCGAGGCGCCGGGCTTCAGGTTGAACGAGATCGTCGTGGCGACGAAGAGCCCCTGGTGGTTGACCGCGAGCGGCGTCGCGCCGGTCGAATATTTGGCGAAAGCGGCGAGCGGCACCATCGTCTCGGTGAAGGTGCTGACCGGCGCGCCGGTCGAGGTCGCCGCCGAACTGTGCCCCGTGCTGGCGAGCGAATTGGCGGCCTGGTTGCGCGCCGCGTCGGAGGCGATCGAGGCCGCGGTCGGGCTCACCGCGGCGTTCGCCGCGGGAGCAGCGGCGTTGTTGACGACGGGCGTCGCGACGACGCTTGGCTGCGCGGTCACGATATTGCTGGCGACCGTCGTGGCGGCATTGTTGGGCGTCGGGGTCGCGGCGTTATAGGGCGAAGCCGGCGGCGCCGTCGTGCCGGCGACGGCGTTGGTGCTCGCCGTGCCGCTGACCGAGCCGCCGGTGCTGCTGACGTAAATTTGCTTCAGCATGTCGGGGTTCTGCCAAAACTGCGGCGCGACCTCCATGACCACATGGTACTGGTTGCGCGCGGCGTAGATCACCGACACTTGGCGCTGGCCGAACGCGTCGTAGAGCGTGTTGTCGATCTGGCTGACGGTGAGGCCGAGCCGCGCCGCGGTCGGGCGGTCGATCACCAGGTCGGTTTCGAGCCCGTGGTTCTGCTGGTCGGAATTGACCTCTGTGAGCTCGGGGATTTTCTCAAGCGCGGCGGTCACCTTGGGCGCCCATTCATAGAGCTCCTTCAGCGAGTCGCCCTGTAGCGTGTACTGGTACTGCGCGTTCGACTGGCGGCCGCCGACCGTGATGTCCTGCACCGCCTGTAGGAAGAGCCGCGCGCCGGCGACTTGATTGAGCTTGCCGCGCAGCCGGCCGATCACCCGGTCGACCGACAGTTTGCGCTGCGCCAACGGCTTCAGCGAGACGAAGACGAAGCCCGAATTGGTCTGGAACCCGCCGGTGAAGCCGACGACGCTCTGCACCGCGGGGTCGGCCTGGATGATGCTGATGAACTGCTTGAGCTTCTGGCGCATCAGCTGGAACGAGATGCTCTGGTCGGCCTGGAGGCCGCCGATCATCCGGCCGGTGTCCTGCTGCGGAAAGAACCCCTTGGGCACCTGGTAGAACAGGAAGACGTTCAGCGCCACCGTCGCGGCGAGGACCAGCATCACCATGCCGGGCGCGCGCAGCGCCGCGGTGAGCGTCCGCTCGTAGAAGCCGAGCATCGCATCGAACACGCGCTCGCTGACGCAGTAGAGCCGGCCATGCTCGTGCCGCTCGCGCTTCAGGACAAAGGCGCACATCATCGGCGTCGTCGTCAGCGAGACCACGAGCGAGATCAGGATCGCGATCGACAAGGACACCGCGAACTCGCGGAACAGCCGGCCGACAATGCCGCCCATCAGCAGGATCGGCACGAACACCGCGATCAGCGACAGGCTCATCGACAGCACGGTGAAGCCGACCTCGCGCGCGCCCTGCAGCGCGGCCTCGCGCCGGCCCATTCCCGCCTCGATGTGGCGCATCACGTTTTCCAGCACGACGATCGCGTCGTCGACGACGAACCCGGTGGAGATCGTCAGCGCCATCAGCGACAAATTGTCGAGGCTGTAGCCCACGAGATACATCACCCCGAAGGTGCCGATCAGCGAGACCGGCACAGCGACGCTCGGGATCAGCGTCGCGCGCGGATTGCGCAGGAACGCGAACACCACGAGGACGACGAGCACGATCGAGATGACGAGCG
>JASHUW010000119.1 GCA_030039815.1 Alphaproteobacteria bacterium | reverse complement strand
TCGCGCCGGATCATGAGCGCCGCGGCGCAGCCCCAACCAGGCGGGACCGGCCATAAGAAACCGCTCGCGCGGTATGTCGGCGGGATCGAAAGCAAGACCGAGGCGAGCTCGAACCTCCGCGGTCAGTTCGGCGTCGAGCAGGCGCCAAGCCGAGCCGTCGTGATACTCGCAGACCCAATGATCCTCCCAGAAATCGGGGGTGAAGTAATCGGCGAAGCCAACCCGCAGCCGCGCCGGCAGGCCGTGCTGGCGCAGTATGCCGCACGCCAGGAGCGCGTATTGCCGGCAGACGCCAACGATGCGGTCGGACGGAGAGCGGCGGAGGGCGAGCGGGCGCGGGTCTTTCGCGAGGATCGCGGCGACAAGCTGGGCGACGGTGCGCAGCGAGGCTTCCGATGGACTCGCACCGGCGGGCGCGACGACCGGATGAAGAACGAGGCCGCCGACCAGTTCCGGCATGGCGGCGGGGTTCGCGGGAAGCGCATCGAGAAGAGAAGCGTAACGGCCGGGATCGCTCCACCGGCTGTGGCTTGCATAGCGCGCGATATCGGAATGGCCCATCCCAGGTCTCCATCGGGAGACCGGACTATGACGGCAAATTTTCGCGCGTTGTCAACGGCCTGCGAACGTCGGCCGAGCCAGGCCGTTGTCTCGTTTCAGCCGCGCATCCACGGCGTCAGCGGACGAACCAGCTCGGGCCTAAATTCACCGCGACCGATGCCGGTACGATGCCGGGTGGCGGGGTGGGACCGTTGGGTGCGCAGAATTGCGGGTGCGTCGTCAGAACTCCGATGCCGTAGGGAGCGCTGGTCCGGGCGTGGTTGCAGCGGAAGATCGGCAGCGTTCCGGCCTTAAGGCCAGTGTCGGTGGCGACCGAGGGCGGCACGATGCTCGGTGCGACGGTCGGGCCGCCGGGGCCGCCATTCCAGCAGAACTGAGGATCTGCCGTCACAATCCCGATGCCGTAGCTGGCCGAGAGATTGGGCGAGAACTGGTTGCAGACGAAGGCCTGCAAGCCGGCCGCCAACGGCAGGTTGGTGATGGGCGTTGCGACGTAGGACGGGGGAGGCGCGGCGGGTGGAGGTACCGTCGGTCCGCTCGCCGAGCAGAATTCGGGATGGGTGACGAGCATGCCGACCCCGTAAGCGCCATTCAGATTCGAGGTGGCCTGAAGGCAACGAAACACCGGGATGGTCGGTGGCGCCGGCGGTGCGGCGACGGTGGTGACTCCCGCCGAACACAGCGGCGCTGCCGCCACGGCGCCCGCGGCATTGCTCTCCTTGAAGACCAGTGCCGGGAACTGACCCGCGACGAGGGCTGGCGGGCTCGTCAGCGTGAGGTTGTTCATTTCCCCGGTGAAGCTGACCTGGTTGCTGACGCAGGAGGGAGCGGCGCTGGACCCCCGATCCACGCTTGTTCGGACGACCAATGTCGAACCCGCGTTGAATTTGGCGGTGTTATCGTTGGCGTCGCCAAAGACGTTGAATTCCGCCTGATGCCAGAGTCCCGCGAGGCCGAGGACGCTGCCTGGGCCCCCCATGGCGCTCAGAATGGCGGGGTTTCCCACCGACATAAAGACGGCGTCGCTGCCGGTGCTGGTCGTGCCCGTCAAATTGAAGTTGGCCAGCCCGGCGATCGTCTGGGGCAGAACCGGCGCGGCGGCGCTGTTCGCAAAGCAACTGTCCGGAGAAAGCGGGGTTGTCATCCATCCACTGACCGCGCCGCCCTTTGCCGGACATTTCGGTCCGAAATTGATCAGCCAATACTGGATGAACACGGAGGCGCAGGTCAGGCCGTGAGCGCAAGCGCTGTTGGAGAAGACGAATTGTTGCCAGCCCACGCAAGTCGGACTCAGCGGATTTTTCGAGTTCGGGTTGGCCCCAATGCACGCCGGCGTGTCAAAGAAGTTCGCGTTGATTTGCAAAGAGAACGTATTCGGCGCTCCCGTGGAGAGGTCGGTTTCGTTGGTCACGCCGACGACGCTGTCGAAGGATCCGGTGGTTAGCGACAAGGTGTCGGGCGCGACGTCTGCCGCGACATCGACCGTATTGCCCACAGTCATTGGCCTTGGCCCCCGCGGCGGGTAGGGCCGCGCAGGAGCCGTTGTGCACGGCACCTCCTGCCACTGCGTGCTCGGATAGGACGAGGTGAAGCAGCCGCTCTTGGGCAGCGGGGTCCGCGTCATCGTCCGGCGCCACTCGTCTTGGCTCGGCGCCGGCAGGGGCGTTATCTCGGGCGCGGGCCGTACGGTCGCGGGAGGGGGCGTTCCGGTCTGGGCGAGGGCGGCGCCCTGCATCCAGAGGCTCGCCAAGACGAACGGCACAATGACGCTAAAGCGTGACGCGCGGCGGAAACTTGCCCGATTTCGCATCGTCGCGCCTCCCGGGAGGTATCCGGCCGACACTCGTCCAGCGGCTAAGCCGTGCTCGCGCATTCCGCGAGCATCCATATCGTCTTCGCTTAATCCTGATGCGACAAATTGTCAACCGCGTGACACGCCTGGCTTGAAGGTTCAACTCTGCGGTCGAAGCGGTGGCGCGGCGTAGAACTCGACGAAGAAGCGCACCGCACCGAGCGGCTCGACCTCGTGCGGTTCCTCGGGCGCGACAACGCCGGGCGCGTCCGCGTCGAGCACGGTCTCGGCCAGCGGGTCGAGGCGGCGGAAGCGCAGCCGGCCCTCGACGACGGTGATCAAGGCCCAAACTCCGGGCTTGGTCTGGTGGCGGTGGCGCAGCCCGCTCGGCAGGGTCGCCTCGGTAAAGATCGGCGTGCGCTGGTAGGCAACGAGGCCCGGCGGCAGCACCCCGCTCATTGTGGCGGGCGGCGGGCGATCCGGATCGCCTCAGGCCGGTAGAACATTGCCAGCTTCAGGCTTTCGGCGATGCGCTCGGCCTTGAACTTGAACTGCTCGGCCGCTTGCGGTGCGAAGACCTCGTTTGCGGTCTCGCCCCACAGCCCGAGCCAACGGTCGAAAAAGTCGGGTTCGATCGGCTGCTTGATGTGGGCGGCCATCGGATTGCCCTTGTAGCGCCCGGTGGTCAGCATCACCGACGACCAGAAATCGCACAACTTGGCGAGGTGCTCGTCCCAGTCCTCGACGGCGTTCTCGAACACCGGCCCGATCGTCGGATCGCGCCGCGCCTTGCCGTAAAACTGCCGCACCAGCGCGGCGATCGCGGGTTCGCTAATGCTGTCGAAATCGCTCATAAGTTGGCGCGCTCCCTTCGGCTTTTCCTCAGATGGGATTTGCCCCCGATTTGCCAAGCACGGCGCAACGTCGCAGCGCCGATGCCGTCGGAAAAAAGTCGCGCCGCGTGATCCACGTCACATTGTCTTCGGAAACGTGCGCGTAGATTTTTCACAGAGAGATTGCTTTGCGATGGAGGGCGTCATGCGCCGGCTTAACCGGTCCAAATACGATTATCGGGTGCCGATTGCGGTCGCCAGGTCAGCTCGCAAGAGCAACCGCGAGCTTCTCGACATTGCGATCCTGTCGCTGGCCGGGCTTGCGGCGACGCTATTTCTGATCGCGCAGTATGCCGGCAGCGGCATATTGCGGCAGATGTTCGCGCTGTAGCCTCGCGGCCGAAGCTAGTTCAGCTTCGCCTTGAGTTGCTGCAGGACCACGGCAGCTTCGTGGCGGGCGACACCCTCCGGGGAGCGCGCGATGAATTCCTCGATCGAGCGTACCGCCGCGCGCATGTTGCCGAGCTGGGCGTGGATGACACCGGCCTCGCGCGACAAATCGGCGAGGTCCGGCGCGAGCATGCGCATCGTCTCGATGACCCGTACCGCCTCTTCGTGGCGCTGTGCCTGAATGAGGCGCGATTTGAGGTTGTTCTGCAGGCGCAGCAGCACCTCGCGGTCGGGAACCGGGGCGTAATGTTCGGGCGAGAGCTCGATCTCCTGGCCGGCGATCGCTTTCAAGAGTTCGCGCAGCGCGGAAGCGTCGAGAATGCGCCCGCCATGGAACGGATCGAGGATGACGCGCGCCGGGCCGTCCGACAGGCGGATCAGGAAATGACCGGGAAAGCCGAGCCCGACCGCGTCCCAGCCCTGCGCCCGGGCGACGTCGAGATAGAGGATGCCGAGCGCGACAGGCAGCCCGCGCCGCCGATCGATGACCCGCATCAGATTTGCGTTCTGCAAATCGTCGTAGGTCAGTTCGTCGCCGGCATAGCCGTGCTTGAGGATCATGATCTCGTTGAGCGCGTTGGCGCGCGCCTCGAGATTGGCCGTGCCGCTGGCACGGCGGGCGACATCCTGCGCCAGGGACCGCAAATGCCGCGTGTAGCGGGCGAGGCCAACGCGCGGGCGGTCGAATGAGGCCAGCGCCAGCGCCGCGTCGGCAATTGGCAGCAGGGGCACGTTCATCTCGCCGAGCTCGCGCAAGAAACGCGCGCACTGCGCGAGGTCGTATTTGTCCGGCAGCCCGCTCATCGATGTGAATTATATAAGGAAGCGGGCGTCTAGTTGAGCTTTTGCACCTGGATCGGCGCGCTGGACGGCGGCGGGCCGGAGGGCGGGGCATAGGACTGGTTTGTTCCGCCGCCATAGCCCATGGGTGGAGGGCCCGCCTGCGCGGTGGCGGGCTCGCCGTAGCGCACCTGGACGTAGGAGACGACGCGCTGCACCCCCGGGACGTAGCGGGCGAGCTGCGTCGCCTTGTCGAGCTCGCCCTGCGAGCGGGCCGAGCCGAGCAGATAGACCGAGCCGCGATCGGTCTCGATCGTGTAGTTGCCCGAGCGAATGTCGCCGTTGAACACGAAGTCCGAGCGCACCCGCGCGGTGATCCAATCGTCCTTGGCGATCTGCATGCCATCTTCGTTCGGGCCGACCTGGATCTCGTTGTAAATCGCCCGCGCGTCCGGCGCCGCCTGGTGTGCGACCTGCTCGGCCTGGAACTTCGCTTGCGGCGACGGGCTCGAGCCGGTCAGCAGCACCTGGCCGCCATAGACGGTGGTGTTGACCATGCCGTACTGGCCGTTGAGCGCGTTGCTGATCTGCGCCTGCATGTGCATGTCGTCGAATGTGCCGTTGATGCCGCGCTCTTGCGCGGCTTCGTAGCCGGCGCCGCCGGCTGCGGCCATGCCGCCGACCACCGCCGCCGCGCAGCCGCCAAGCAGCGGCGGCAATGCCAGCGTCGCCAGAAGCGCGAACTTATTAAAAGAAGAGCGTGTCATGGTGCCTCCGCGAGGCAAGATGTCGCGTCCATACTGGTGCGTTACCGACCCGTCGCCAACCGCTGCAAGCGACGCAGCCGCGTGCGGCACCCGGTCCGACCGGACCGCACCTCCAATCGCTTGTGGATTCGATAGATACACCAAGGGTTTGCGGCGGAATTGCGGCGCTCTTTCGTCTCAACCGCGGTGACGCCAGGCCCCTTGCAGATGACGCGGCAGGCGCCCTGGCTCGACGACCATGACGTCGAATCGCAGCGCCAGCGGCGCGAGCTCGGGACGCATCGCGAGAAACGCCTCGACCGCGCGGGCGATGCGGCGCTGCTGACGCGGCAGCACCGCGGCGGCGCCGGTCGCGTAGTCGGGCCGCGACTTGACCTCGATCGCCGCCAGCACGCTTCCGCGCCGGGCGATGATATCGATCTCGCCGGCCGGGCAGCGCCAGTCGGAAGCGAGGATGCGCCAGCCGCGCAGCCGCAAATGCCAGCGGCACAAAGCCTCGCCGAGCCGGCCGCGGCGGCGCGCCTTGAGGCGACGGGGATCGGCCGGGCGCTTCAATTCAGTGCCCGGGGCGCTGTCGCGTGAGCGCACGGTCGTAGAGCGTGCGGCGGGCGATCCCGGTTTCGGCGGCGAGCGCGGCGACGGCGTCGCGCAGGCTCATCTGCCGGAGCAGAGCGTCGAGCCGCGTGTCGAGATCGCCGCTGTCGAGCGCGGGCGGTTCTGCCGGCGGGCCGACGACGACGACGATCTCGCCGCGCGGCGGCTCGGCGCGATAATGCGCGGCGAGCGTGGCGAGGGTGCCGCGGCGCATCTCCTCGTGACGCTTGGTGAGCTCGCGCCCGATCGCCGCCGGCCGGTCGCCCCCGAGCACCGCCGCCATGTCGGCGAGCGCGGCGGCGAGGCGGGACGGGCCTTCGAAAAACACTAATGTCGCGGCGAGCCCCGCCCACTGCGCCAGGGCCTTGCGGCGGGCAGCGGCGCGCGGCGGCAGGAAGCCGGCGAGGAGACTGATGTCGGGCGGCAGGCCAGAGAGGATCAGCGCGGTCAGCGCTGCCGACGGGCCGGGTGCCGCGGTCACCGGCAGCCCCTCGGCCAATGCCTCGCGCACCAGCTTGTATCCCGGGTCGGAGACGAGCGGCGTGCCGGCGTCGGAAACGAGAGCCAGCGTCTCGCCACGGCGCAGCGCTGCGAGCACCACCGGGCGCACCCGGTCGGCGTTGTGGTCGTGGTAGGCGTCGAGCGGCTTGTCGATGCCGTATTGCGCGAGCAGCCGTGCGGTGACCCGCGTGTCCTCGCAGAGGATGCGATCGACGCTGTCGAGCACCCACAAAGCGCGCAACGTGATGTCGCCGAGATTGCCGATCGGCGTCGCTACGAGATGCAGCCCCGACGCCAGCGCATGGCGCGGAGCCCAGCGCTCCCAAGGAGCTGCCGAGCCCGCCTCATCGGCGGGTTTACTTAGGCAGGCCGGGCGGTTAGGGTCGCGCGCCGCTTTCGCACCTTTGCCCGAGGCCGCCCGTGCCGCGCCGGTGTTTCGCCCGATTTGCCTCACGCCTCGCCGCTCTCGTTCTGGCCGCCGCAGTGGCGGCTTGCGGCGGCGCCGGAACACCGGCGCCGGTCGTCAAACCGCTCGCCAATCCGCAAATGAAGCC
>JASHUW010000118.1 GCA_030039815.1 Alphaproteobacteria bacterium | reverse complement strand
GAGGGACGTGGTCGCGACGGCGGAGACGCCCGGCAACAGCGTGGCGGTGAATGGTGTGCAGGTGCCGGCGATCAGCAAATAGATCGCCGCGTGATCGTATTGGCGGAGGCGTCGCCGCTCGATATGCAGCGGCACGTGGTAGAACGCGGTCGAGCAGACGAACAGCGCGACCAGCGTCACCGCGTAAACCGAGCACGCGAAAAACACCGCCCGGTCCGGTGAGCGTCCGGCCAGGTCGAGCATCGCCGGAATCCCGCCAACGCAAAGGATCAGCGCCGCGAGATGCACCCAGCGGTCGGCCGCGATGTCCTCGGGCCGGAAATAACCGCGAAACTGCGCAGGCGGGCTCGGCGCCTCAATGGCCGATGGCATCCAGAACCATCCGAAAGCGCCGGGCCGCCTCCGGAAGGCGCGCGTACACATAATCCGCCAAGTTTTCGCTGTAGGTGTGGACCGTGTAATTGCGCAACGCGGTCAGATCGATCCAGAACGGATCGTTGTCTAGAACTCCGTTTTTGAACGCTGCGCGGAAGCACGTCCGCGGCGAGGTGCAGGTGGTGTTGTGCTCTTCCTCCAGAAATGCCTTGAGGTGCTTCCAGCACAGCTCGAAGGAGATTTCGAAGCGCTGGATCGCCGAATCCCGGACGATGTCGTCCTTGGGCAGCGCCAGGGCCTGCTCAAGCCTGCCGATTGCGGCGGCGAAATCTTCTCGCAGTGATTCACTCTTTTTCACAGCGGCAATCGCACCTGGGCGACCCGGCGGAATTTTTCTGGCACCCGTGTGAAGTCGACGACCTCGATTGTGTAGAGGGTCGGCGCTTCGTCGAGCTCTTCCTGGATGGCCGACAGCGCATCCAGTGGTACCGGGCCCGGACCCTCGATGCCGATATCGATGTCAGAGCGCTCGTGCGCCTTTCCCTCGGCGCGCGAGCCGAACAGGAAGACGCGATAGGCCGGGTCGGGCACGTGCCGACGCACGATTTCGGCGGCGAAGCTCGCCGCCTCTCCCGGTTCGCAAAGCGCTTTCATCGCGGCGATCATAGCGCAAATCGCCGCGAAATGGCGCGAGTCTCAGGTCTGCGGGTTCGGCCGGTTGTTGACCAGCCCCACGGCATAATCGTCGAACCACTGGCCGTGCGGCGGACCGCCGAAGCAACCATCGCCGTTGCCGTCGGATTCGCCCGGCCGCTTGATCCACAGATAGGCGTCGAGACGCGGGTGGCCGGCACGGTCGTGCGCGTACCCCCCGCGACGAAATCAACCGATGGTTAACCCTAACATCATCTGCGTGACGGGGCGATGCCATCGGTCTCGCAGAGGCCATTCATGGCCGTGGCCGTTATTCCAAGCTGCTGTCTATTCCGCTGCTTCGCGCTTTTCGCTCGCATTTCGGAAACGGGTGCGCAGCGCGTCCCATTCGTCGGCGCCGGAAATCTGCAACACCTCGCGCACCGTCATTTCCTTGACCATCTCCGGGTGGCGGCCTTGCGCCTTCAGCGCGGCGAGCGACTGCTCGCAAATGCCGATGACATTCTTGATCAGCAAGCCGGGCACGATCGCCAGTTTGTAGCCCATGCGCTCGGCATCGGCGAACTTGACCTCGGGCGTCTTGCCGCCGCGCACGACGTTGAGCAGGCATGGCCCCTTCACCAGCCGCGGCACCGCCGCGACCTCTTCCACTGTCTGCGGCGCCTCGACAAACGCCATGTCGGCCCCGGCCGCCAGCGCCGCGTTGGCGCGGGCGATCGCCTCGTCGAAGCCGATCACCGCGCGCGCGTCGGTGCGTGCGATGATCGTGAATTCGGGCGTCCGCCGCGCCGCCGCCGCGGCGCGGATCTTCGCCAGCCAGTCCTCGGGCGGCACGATCTCCTTGTCGTCGAGATGGCCGCATTTCTTCGGAAAGCCCTGGTCTTCGATATGGACGCCGGCGACGCCGCGCGCCTCGTATTCGCGCACCGTGCGCGAGACGTTGAGCTCGTTGCCGTAGCCGGTATCGGCGTCGGCGATGACCGGGACATCGACCGCCGACGCGATGCGGCCCGCGTTGTCGACCATCTCCGTCATCGTCACCAAGCCGAAATCCGGGTAGCCGAGCGTCGCCGCGGTGCCGGCGCCGGTCATGTAGACGCAGTCGAACCCGGCGCGCGCGATCATCCGCGCGGTGATGCAGTCATAAGCGCCGGGCGCGACGATCATTCCGTCGCGGCGCAGCAGTTCGCGAAAGCGCGCGGCCTGGCTCATGGCTTTCCTCCGATTCGTGTCTCGTTACGAGCGTAGCGAAGCATCCCGGTCGGGGAAATAGCGGTTACGCCCGGCGCGGCCGCGAGCCCGGCTCTTGCCGAGCCATCGCCTGCTCGGTCGGCACCTGCGGCAGCGGCTCGCTCATCGCCCGCTGCTGCGCCGCGCGCAGCGCCTGCTCGGTTTCCGGCAGGTTCGGCAGGTCGAGCCGCGCCGGCGCGCCAAAGCCGAACGCCGCGGTCAGGTCGCCGCAGGTCTCGCGCCGCCATTTCGACAAATTGCCGACCTCGACCCCGAACCGCGTCTCGATCAGCCGCAGCACCGAGGTGTGATCGAAGGTCGCGCCGCACACATACCCGCCGCGGCTGAACGGCGAGATCACCAGGCACGGCACGCGAAAGCCGAGACCCACCGGCAGGCCGTTGACGAACTCGCCCGCCGTGCCGGGCTCCGGCGTCGGCGGCGCGACATGGTCGAACTGCCCGTCGTTCTCGTCGTAATTGAGGATCAGCGCGGTCTTCGCCCAGAGCTTCGGGTTCGACCACAGCGCCGCCAGGACGCGGCTGGTATGATACTCGCCGGCCGCCGGCAGGTAGTCGGGATGCTCCGAGACGAACGAGGGCGGCACGACCCACGTCACCTGCGGGATGTTGCCGGTCTGCAAATCCCATAGGAGCTCATAGAA
>JASHUW010000117.1 GCA_030039815.1 Alphaproteobacteria bacterium | reverse complement strand
GCGACGCGATGGTCGTGATGCGCCGCCAGTTCGGCGGCTGCCTTGGTGTCGCGCGGCAGCAGAGACAGGAAGCGCTCCATCCGCTCGGGCTCGAAGCCGAGCCGCGGCGACAATTGCCACAGAAACGGTCCGAGCTTTTCCCGCAGCCCCAGCACGCCGGACGCGAAGAAATTGGCGAGCGGCGTCTCGACATCGCGCAGCCGCTTCATATGCGTGATGAAGCGGCTCCCTTTGATCGCGAAGACGAAGTCGCCCGCCACGGCGTCTCGCCACTGCGCGAAGTTTTCCGGCCGCTTCAGCGAATAGAACGTGCCGTTGATCTCGATCGTGTTAAATCGCTCCGCCGCATAGGCCAGCTCGTCCTTGTGGCGCAGCCCGTGGGGGTAAAACTTGCCGCGCCACCCGGCGTAATTCCATCCGGATAGGCCCACCCGGATATGGCCGGCGGCGCTCCTCATGTTAGAAAAACGCCATGCTGACCATCTCGGACGTCACGTACCGCGTCGGCGGGAAGCGCGGGCGGGCGCTGCTCGACCACGCCAGCGCGCAGATCCCGGAGGGCGTCAAGCTCGGCCTGGTCGGCCGCAACGGCATCGGCAAGTCGACGCTGCTCGACCTGATCCGCGGCCGCCTCACGCCCGATGACGGCGACATTATCCTGCCGCGCGACTGGCGGATCGGCTTCCTGGCGCAGGAGGCGCCGAGCGGCAGCGCGACGCCGCTCGCAACGGTGCTCGCCGCAGACCGCGAGCGAGCCCGGCTCATGGCCGAACTCGACCGCGACCCGGCGCCCGAGCGCATCGCCGAGATCGAGGCTCGGCTTGGCGAGATCGGCGCTAATTGGAAAGATGTCTTGGCCGCCCCGGCGCGCGCCGCGCGTATCCTCGCCGGGCTCGGCTTTGACGCGGCGATGCAGGAAAGCGCGATCGACGAGTTGTCCGGCGGCTGGCGGATGCGCATCGCGCTCGCTGCAGTGTTGTTTACCGAGCCCGATCTCTTGCTGCTCGACGAGCCGACCAACCATCTCGACATGGAAGCCTCGCTGTGGCTCGAGCGCTATCTGCGGCGTTATCGCCATAGTTTCATTCTAGTCAGCCACGACCGCCAACTACTCAACGCGGCGACCACCTCGATCCTCCATCTCGAAGCCGGCAAGCTGACCCTCTATTCCGGCAATTTCGACGCTTATCTGCGCGCCCGCGGCGCCGCCAAGGCGCGCCAGGCGGCGCTCGCCCATCGCCAGGAGCAGCAGCGCCGCCACATGCAGGAGTTCGTCGACCGCTTCCGCTACAAGGCGTCGAAAGCACGCCAGGCGCAGAGCCGGCTGAAGGCGCTCGCCAAACTGGAGCCGGTCGCGGTCATCGCCGAGGTGCCGCCGATCGAGTTGCGCCTGCCGGAGCCAGCGCAGCTCCGTCCACCGCTCATCAGCCTCGAAAACGCGAGCGTCGGCTACGCGGAAGGCAAGCCTGTGCTGTCGGGCCTCGACTTGCGGCTCGATCCTGATGACCGGGTGGCGCTGCTCGGCGCTAACGGCAATGGCAAGACCACGTTTGCCCGGCTGCTCGCTGGCCGGCTTCCGGCGATGGCGGGGCATGTGACGCGTCCGGCAAAGCTGGTCACCGGCTTTTTTGCACAGCACCAGATCGAGGAAATGCGGCCGGACGAATCGGCCTATGATCATCTCGCGGCGCTGCTGCCCGACCTGAACGAGGAGGCGATCCGCGCCCGGCTCGGCGCGTTCGGGTTCGGTCAGGACAAGGCCTTTGTTCCCGTGGCCGCGCTGTCGGGCGGCGAGCGGGCGCGGCTCAACCTCGCGCTCGTCACGCATGATTCGCCGGCGCTGCTGATCCTCGACGAGCCGACCAACCACCTCGACATGGAAACGCGTGAAAGCCTGGTCGAGGCGCTGGCCGAATATTCGGGGGCGGTGGTGCTGGTGAGCCACGATTGGCACTTGGTCGAGCTGGTGGCCGATCGGCTGTGGCTCGTCGAAAACGGCACCGTCAGGCCATTCGACGGCGATCTCGACGCTTACCGCGCGCGGCTCGAAGAGCGCGATGCGGCGGAAGAGGAGCGCGCCGCCCGCCCCGCCGAGCGCGATCCCAAGCGCCTCGCCCGGCGCGAGGCGGCGCAGGCGCGGCTCGCGCTCGAGCCGCTGCGCCGGCAGTCGCGAGAGGCGGAGGCCAAGGCGGCGCAGCTTGCCGCCGAGCGGCAGGCGCTCGACCGCGAGCTCGCCGCCCCAGCGGCGTTTGGCAGCAGTGCGGCGCTGGCGGAAGCGCTCAAGCGTCGTGCCGACCTCGGCCGCCGAATCGCCGAGGCCGAGGCGCAATGGTTCGCCGCCGAAGAGGCGCTTGAGCGTGCAGCGCGGGGTTAATCAGGCGCCCAGAGCGAGGTCGAAGCGGCCAGCCATTGCTCGTAGATCGCTCACGCGGCCAAAGGCCGCACGCATGGAGGCATTCGCAACCCGCTTTTGACAGAAAGTAACGGGCTCGTAACAATACCTGACATCCAGCGGTGTAGCGTTTTGCCGCCCCCTTCCCTCGAGGAGGCCGCCATGACTGACAGCCCGGCGATCAGCGATCGCAATCTCGAGGCGACGACCAACATTTCGCTGAAGCGCGAACCCGCGTGTTTTGCCTTTCTTTCGGCGAAATCCGCTGCGGCGCCGATGCCGATCGACGCGATCAATCTCGATCTCGCCTCAGCCGACTACTTTCAGGGCCGCGCCTCGTTGTGGACGACGCTGGAGATGCGCTCGGGGGTCAACGGCGACCGGGCGATGGCGCTGCTCGGCTTTGACGAAAGCTTTTTGCGGCCCTTTACCCGAGCGCTGCTCGAAGCGGCGACAACTCGCGCCGCCTATCGCATGACCATCCTGTCACCGACCGCTGAGGGTGGCCGCTGCCGTGTCGTCGAATACGTGACCGGACCGGGCAAGACGCTGAAGGAACTGGTGATCCAGCCCCACGAATCAGTCATGGCGATCGCTGCGACGAGCCGCAGCGAGGGCGATGAGACCTTGTTCCAGCTGCCGCGCACCGACAACTTCCTGCGCGCGTTCAGCAAGATGTCGTATACGGCCGATCAGGTGCTGCACGATCTGCTCGACGAGATGGACCGCGTCGCGCGTCGCCGCGGCGTCACCGCGAATAACAGCGCCGGCGCTTAATCAGCGGCGTCGCCGGTCTCGACTAGGTGGGTGAGCGCAAACGCGCCGAAGAAGCTGCCGTCCATCGGCTTGGCGAACAGATAGCCCTGGGCGTAGCCGCAACCGCTTCGTCGCAGAATGTCGCGCTGGACGATCGTCTCGACCCCTTCGGCAACGACATCGGCGCCGTAGATGCGGGCGATCTTGAGCATCGCCAGCACCAGCTCCTTGCCGTCGGGTGTGTCGATCGCGCTGGTGAAGCCGCGGTCGATCTTCATCGTGTCGACCTGGTAGTCGCGCAGTGCGCCGAGCGCCGAATAGCCCGTACCGAAATCGTCGATGGCGATGCGGATGCCGAGCTCCTGCAGCTCGGTCAGCACCGAACGCGTGATCTGCGGATTGCGCATCACCGCCGATTCGGTGATCTCGATCTTGAGGCGTGACAGCGGGAACCCGCTATCGCGGATTTCGGCGAGCGTCGCCAGCAGCACCGACGGGTCATTGAACTGGCGCGCCGAAACATTGACGCTGACCCAATCCAGCAGATCGCGACCATAAAGCATCTGCCAGACCTGCATCTGCCTTACCGTCTCGCGGAGCACCCAGCAACCGACCGGGACGATCAGCCCGGTTTCCTCGAGCACCGGCAAGAATGCGGCGGGCGGGACGAGGCCGTCGCTCGGATGGTTCCAGCGCAGCAGCGCCTCGGCGCCGACGACATGGCCGTCGTCGAGCCGAAGAATCGGCTGGTAATGCAGCACGAACTGGTTCTCATCGAGCGCGGCGCGCAACTGGTCAAGCAGCGCCAGACGCCGCCCGACATTGCTGGTGAGCGCAGGCTCCCATGCCTTGGCCGAGTTCGGGCCGCGTTGCTTCGCTTCCTGCAGCGCGGCGTCGAGGTCGCGCATCGCATGGTCTTCGGTGCGGTGCGCCTCGGTGGTGACAATGTAGCCGAGATTGGCCGACAGCCGAACGCGCTGCTCGCCGATCAGCACCGGACTTACCGCCAGCTGCAGCAACCGGCGGGCAAAGGCATCGGCGTCGCCAAGGCTCGGCGTCGGATTACCGAGGATGATCGCGAATTCGTCGGCGCCGAGCCGCGCCACCATGTCGGAGCGCTGGGTCGCCGGAGGTCTGCCGGCGCGCGCCGACGGCAGCGGCCGCGACCGGGTGCTGGCGAGCAGACGATTGGCGATCACCCGCAACACCTCGTCGCCGATGCTGGCGCCGTGCAGATCGTTAACGCCTTTGAAATTGTCGATATCGAGCAGAAAAATCGCCGCCGGCCGACGCGGGCCGGCTTCGGGGGCAATGGCGGCGCGTATCCGCTTCATGAAGCAATGGCGACCGGCGAGGCCGGTCAGCGCGTCCGTCGCGTATTGCAGAGATTTTTCCGTGGCGACGGCGAGCGCCTCGTGCACGGTTGCGACGACGCCGACGATCGTCCCATCGCGATCATGATGCGGCCGAACGCCGATGATGCGATGACTGGCCCCTTCGGTCAGTGCGTCATCGTCGGCAAGCGAGGCCTCTACCGTCTCTCCGGCAAGCGCGCGGCGATGTAGATCGGCCAGCAGCAAGGCACTGGCCGGGTCGATTTGCTCATGACGCTGGCCGATAACGCTTTCACCGACAATGCCGAAGGCGTTGAGCCAGCGATTGTTGGCGGCGACATAGCGCAACTCGCGGTCGAGCAGCGCGACGGCGGACGGAATGTCGGCGACGAACCGGGCGATCCACTCCGGAATGGGTGCTTCCGCGTCGGGGCTGGTCTTTGGTGCCATGACGACTAATAATGGTTTCCAAACATTGGCTGGAGCCTATTGCCCGGCGGATTAAAGGAGTCTGAACGGCCCTCGCCTTGGCAAGTGCTATTAGCTGGAATATCCCGAAATTGTTGTTTGAAAATATGTTAATATCGCGATGTCTAGGATGCGCCTCTAAACTTAAGTTATTCATGGTAAAATTTTAGTTAATCAAATTCAGCTGAATAAAATTATTGCGTTTATTTATCTTGGATGCAGTCGTGCGGAAAGCAACAAGGGGGCCGAGGCCCCCTTGCGCTTCATCGACGGTATCGAGATTGAAGTTACTTCTGAGCCGGCGGTGGCGGAGCGGAGCCGGCGGGTGCGAACGGACCGGCAGAGCCGCTGGTCGGATTGTTGCCGCCTGGGGTCATCGGCGCGGGCGCCGGGGCTCCGCCGCCCATGATGCGCTGCAGCTCTTGCTGATTGAGCTGCTCGGTCATCTGGTCGCCTGCGCTCATACGGTGATGATGCATCGCCATGTGATGCATCGGCTTCTTCATGGTCATCGGCTTGGCAGCCATCGGCTTCGCCGGAGCGGCAGGCGTCGCCGGAGGGGTGGAAGATGACGGGGTGCTCTGCGCCCAAACCGGGGCGGCGATCGCGAGGGCCGCGGCCATGGCGACGCCAGTCAAGAGATGTTTCATGCTTGTTGTCCTCTATGGCAGTTCCGGGTTCGACACTACTGGCTACGGCGTGCTCATCCTGAGGGCGGCGAGCCTTCGATTGAAACAACGCACTCGTTGTTTCGTTCCGACGAACACGCAACCTGTCGTGTCGCGTATCCGACCCCGCCGGCGCCGGATATTATGTCCCACTATAACCAAGTTTCAAGCACTTGGGGCGCGGCCGATGTACGCAACTGACGTTTCTCGTGAATGCCGGCGGGCGAGCGCGCCTCCGCGGCGTTCGCGGGGATGGTTTGTCCTGGCGCTCTTCCCACTCATCTTGCCGTGGGCGCCGGCCATGGCTCACGACCAGTTGACGATCGGCATTGTCCAGTTTCCGCCGGCTCTCAACCCGAATTTGGAGGCCGTTGCAGCGAAGAGCTATGTGCTGGGTTTCGCGTTAAGACCGTTCACGGTGTTCGATGCCGATTGGAAACTCGTCTGCCTGTTGTGCACCGAGCTTCCGTCCTTCGACAACGGGCGCGCGGTCAAGACCCAGCTGCCTGATGGCAAGGCGGGAGTCGATCTCACCTACACAATTCGTCCCGACGCGATGTGGGCCGACGGTGTCCCGGTCACCACCGACGACGTCAAATTCACCTACGAATTTGGCCGCAACAAACAGAGCGCGGTCGCCAATGCCGAGATGTACCGGGAGATCCTTGGCGTTGACGTGAAGGACGACAAGACCTTCACTCTCCACTGGGACCGGCTGTCCTTCAACTACGCTGCGATCGATGATTTCGTCTTGCTCCCGGCGCATCTCGAACGGGCGGCCTTCGCCGATCCGGTGCAGTACAAGGTGCGCACGCTCTACGCTACCGACCCGACCAATCCCGGCCTCTACAATGGCCCTTATCGGATCAGCGAGTTCGTAGCGGGTTCGCATATCGTGCTCGAGTCGAACCCGCATTGGGCGGGGCCGGTGCCGTATTTCAAGCGAATCACGATCCGCGCGATCGAGAACTCGGCGGCGCTCGAGGCCAATCTGCTCTCGGGCACAATCAACATGATTGCCGGCGAGGTCGGCTTGCCGCTCGATGAGGCGCTAGCCTTCGATCAGCGGCACGGCCACGATTACAACATCATCTACAAGCCGGGCCTGACCTTTGAGCATGTCGATTGCAACCTCGACAACCCGGCGCTTGCCGACCGGCGGGTGCGCGAAGCGCTGCTGAGAGGCATCGACCGCGCGACGCTGGTCAAGACGCTGTTCGCCGGCAAACAAGCAGTCGCCGACAGCTTTGTCGAGCCGCTCGACGCCGGCTACACCGGCGACGTTGCCAAATATCCTTACGATCCGGCCCGCGCCAAAGAGCTGCTGGAAGAAGCGGGCTGGCACGCGCAATCCGACGGGCCGCGCAAGAACAGCGACGGCAAGACCTTGTCCTTCGAGCTCGCCACCACGGCCGGCAACCGCTCGCGTGAGCTCGTGGAGCAGGTGCTGCAAAGCCAGTGGAAGGAGATCGGCGTCGATATCCGCATCCACAACGAGCCGGCGCGCGTGCTGTTTGGCGAGACTTTGCCGCATCGCCATTTCGACCTGGCGATGTATGCCTGGATGAGCGCGCCGGAAAACTCGCCGCGTTCCATCTTTCGTTCCGACGAGGTGCCAACTGAGGCCAACGGGTATGCCGGCGAAAACCTGGTCGATTACAAGAGCCCGGAGATGGACCGCCTGATCGACGCGCTCGAGGTCGAGCTCGATCCCGACAGGCGCAAGCAGCTCTGGGCCAAGGCGCAGCAGCTTTACGCGACCGATCTGCCGTCGTTGCCGCTCTATTTCCGCTCGGACGCGTACATCCTACCGAAATGGCTAACCGGTGTGCGGCCGACCGGCAACCAGTACCCGACGACGCTGTGGTCGACCGACTGGGGCGAGGCGAAGTGAGACGGGGCCCCAATCCATTTAGACGCTTTTCAAACTCGCCTACCCCGGGCTTGACCCGGGGGTCTACGAATAACTTCCGCTTATTCGTGGATGGTCGGATCAAGTCCGACCAAGGGGAAATGACGATGTTGGCGGCGTGATCCGCTTCACCGCCATCCGGCTTATCGAGATTGCGGCGATGCTGGTGCTGATGTCGTTTGTGATCTACGCGCTGATCGGGCTGATGCCTGGCGATCCAATCGATTTGATGCTCGGTGCCGACCCGCATCTGACCTCGGCCGACATCGCCCGGCTCAAGGTGCTCTACGGCGTCGATCGGCCGCTGATCGAGCGCTACCTTGCGTGGGCGCAGGCGGCGCTGCATGGCGATCTTGGCTATTCGCGGCTCTTCCTGACGCCGGTCGCGGCGACTTTGCTGCCCCGGCTGGGCAACTCGTTGATCCTCATGGGGTCGAGTTTCGCGATCGCCTTCGCCGCCTCGCTCGGCCTCGGCATCGCGGCGGCGCGTCGCCCGCGCACCCGGTTCGACGGCGTGGTCAACCTCGCCTGCTTTGCCGGGGTGTCGCTGCCGACCTTCTGGCTGGCGCTGATCCTCATTCTGATCTTCGCCGAAGGGCTCGGCTGGCTGCCGGCAAGCGGCACGGGCGGCGGCGAGAACGGCGATCTAGCCGACCAACTGCAGCATCTTCTGCTGCCCGTGGTGACGCTGGTCATCGCAAGTATCGGCGGCTACACCCGCTATATCCGCGCCGCGATGCGCGATGCGCTCGGCCAGGACCATATCCGCACCGCGCGCGCCAAAGGAGCGAGCGAGGCGCGGGTCGTCTGGCGACATGCGCTGCGCAGCGCCATGGTGCCCGTCGCCACGATTCTCGCGCTGTCGTTCGGGACGCTGGTGTCGGGCGCGCTCGTCACCGAGGAGATGTTCGCCTATCCCGGCATGGGCAAGCTGATCTTCGATGCAGTGATGGGCAACGACTACAATCTCGCCCTCGCCGCGTTGCTGTTGGCGACGGCGGTGACGATGCTCGCCAATTTGGCGGCAGACCTCGCTTATGCCTGGCTCGACCCCAGGGTGAGCTACCAGTGAGGCTGCCGGCATTCCTGCTCGCGCTTATTGCCGTGGCGTCGCTCACCGGACCGTTTGCTGCGCATCTCCTCGGCGGCGACCCGGCCGCGGTCGATCTGCTGCACCGGTTCGCCGCGCCGTCGGCGGCGCACCCGCTCGGCACCGACGAGCTGGGCCGCGATCTGATGCTGCGGCTCATGGAGGGCGGGCGCGTCTCGCTGACCATCGGCATCGCAGCGGCACTCGCGGCGGCGGCCGTCGGCACGGCGGTGGGCCTTGCCGCCGGCTATCTCGGCGGCTGGACCGACCGGGTGCTGATGCGCCTGGCGGACGGGGTGATCGCGCTGCCGTTGCTGCCGCTGTTGATCGTGCTGGCGGCGCTCGACCTGCATAAAATCGGAATTTCACGCAGCCTGGCGGAATCGTCGGGAGTCAGCCTCATGCGCATCGTCGTGCTGGCGGTGCTGGTGGTGTGGACCACGGCGGCGCGGCTGGTGCGTGGCGCGACGCTGGTGACGAAAAGCCGCGATTTCGTGCGGGCGGCGCAGAGCCTCGGGGCGGGCGTGCCGCATATTCTGTGGCGCCATATCCTGCCCAATGTGATGGCGCCGCTGGTGGTGGCGACGACCCTCTCGGTCGGCGACATCATCCTGTTGGAATCGGTGCTGAGCTTTTTGGGGCTCGGCGTCCAGCCGCCGCTCGCCAGCTGGGGCAGCATGCTGTCGAACGCCGAGGAGCTGATCTCATCGTCACCGCTCCTGGCGATTTATCCGGGCGCGATGATCTTTCTGACGGTGATCGCGTGCAATCTCCTGGGCGATGCGCTCCTCCAGCGCTTCGACCCGCGCGAGCCGGGGCGAACTTAATTCACACCACGCCCTTGCTTTTGAGGGCCGCGATGTCGCCGGCGCTGTAGCCCAATTCGCCGAGAATCGCGTCGGTGTGCTCGCCGGCGTCGGGGCTGGCGGTCTTGAGCCGGCTCGGGGTGCGGCTCAGAGTGACCGCCTGGCCGATCAGCTCGATATCGCCGAGCGTCTTGTGGTGCACCCGCTGCGCGATGCCGAGATGCTTGACCTGTGGGTCGGCGAAGACCTCGTTCATCCTGTAGATCGGGCCTGACGGTACGCCGGCGTTGTTGAGCCGGTCGATCCACTCGGCGCTGGTGCGCGTTCTGGTGACCGCCTCGATCGCCGCATTGAGCGCCTTGCGATTGTCCGAGCGCGACTTGCCGGTCTTGTAGTCGGGATGCTGCGCCAGTTCCGGCTGGTCGAGCGCCTTGCACAGCCGGCCGAAAATCTCGTCGCCGGCCGACGCGATGTTGATATAGCCGTCGCTGGTCTGGAACACGCCCGTCGGGATGCTGGTCGGGTGGTCGTTGCCGGCCTGCTCGGGCACCTCGTGGGCGATGGTCCAGCGCGCGCCCTGGAAGTCGAGCATCGCGATCTGCGCCGCGAGCAGCGAGCTCTCAACCCATTGGCCCTCGCCCGACACCTCGCGTTCGAGCAGCGCGACGAGGATGCCCATCGCGGTAAAGATGCCCGCCGACAGATCGGCGACCGGGATGCCGACGCGCACCGGGCCTTGGCCTGGTAGCCCGGTGATCGACATCAGGCCGCCCATGCCCTGCGCGATCTGGTCGAAGCCGGGCCGGTCGCGATAGGGGCCGCTCTGGCCAAAGCCGGAGATGCTGGCATAGACGAGCCGCGGGTTGATCGCCTTCAGCGCCGGGTAATCGATGCCGAGCCGCTCCTTGACGTCGGGCCGGTAGTTCTCGACCACGACATCGGCATCGCGCACCAGCTTGCGAAAGATCTCCAATCCATCGGCCGATTTGAGGTCGAGCGTCAGGCTGCGCTTGTTGCGGTGCAAATTCTGGAAATCGGGGCCGAGGCGCGGGCCGCCGAGCCCTTCGCCGGGCGAGGGTGGCGCCTCGATCTTGATGACCTGCGCGCCCCAATCGGCGAGCTGGCGGACGCAAGTCGGGCCGGCGCGCACGCGGGTCAGGTCGAGCACCTTGAAGCGGGCGAGCGGCATGGCGGCGGGCTGGTCGGGCATCGGCGTAGCACCTTGTTGAAACGATGCGCGTATTGAGGCGATGCGGCGCTTGCCGGTCAACGCTCCTCGTTCAACGACAGCAGCGTCGCGTTGCCGCCGGAGGCGGTGGTGTCGGTCGACACGGTGCGCTCGGTTGCGAAACGATGGAGATAGCGCGGTCCGCCGGCTTTGGGACCAGTGCCCGACAGGCGCTCGCCGCCAAACGGCTGCACCCCGACCACCGCGCCGATCATGTTGCGGTTGACATAGGAATTGCCGACCCCGAGCCGGTCGAGGATATGCCGCGCGGTGTCGTCGATGCGGCTGTGGATGCCGAGGGTCAGCGCGAACCCGGTGGCGGCGATCTCGTCGATGACCTGGTCGAGCCGGTCGGCGCGCCAGCGGATGACGTGCAGGATCGGGCCGAACACCTCGCCAGTGAGCCGGCTGGCGCGGTCGATCTCGAAGGCGCGCGGCGCGAAAAACGTGCCGTGCTCCGTCCCAGCGGGAAGCGCGCATTGATAGAGCAGCCGCCCCTCGCGGCTGATGCGCTCGGCATGGGTTTCGAGCGCGGTGCGCGCCTCGGCGTCGATCACCGGGCCGATATCGGTCGCGATCAGCGCGGGGTCGCCGATCGACAACTCGGCCATGGCGCCGGCGAGCAGCGGCAACAGGCGCGGTGCGATCTCTTCCTGCACATACAGCAGCCGCAACGCCGAGCAGCGCTGCCCGGCGCTGTCGAAGGCCGAAGTCAGCGCGTCGGCCACCACCTGCTCGGGCAGCGCCGAGGAATCGACGATCATCGCGTTCTGCCCGCCGGTCTCGGCGATCAGCGGGATGATCGGGCCGTCGCGCTTTGCCAGCGCCAGGTTGATCGCGCGTGCTGTGTCGGTCGAGCCGGTGAAGGCGACGCCGGCGATGCGGTGGTCGGCGGTGAGCGCGGCGCCGACGGTCTCGCCGCTGCCCGGCAGGAGATGCAGCACATCGCCGGGAATGCCGGCTTGCTGCAGCCGGCGCACCGCGGCGGCGGCGACAAGCGGGGTCTGCTCGGCCGGCTTGGCGATGACCGCGTTGCCGGCGGCAAGCGCCGCGGCGATCTGGCCGGTGAAGATCGCCAGCGGAAAGTTCCACGGCGAGATGCAGGCGAAGACGCCGCGGCCGTGTAGCGCGATCGCATTGCGTTCGCCGGTCGGGCCGGGCAGCGCCAGCGGCGCGGCGAAATCGGCACGAGCGCGGGCAGCGTAGTAGCGCAGGTAGTCGGCGGCCTCGCGCAGTTCCGACAATGCCGCCGGGATGTTGCGGCCGCCCTCGCGGATGATGAGCGCCATCAGCGCGGCGCGGTCGCGCTCGTAGATGTCGGCGAG
>JASHUW010000116.1 GCA_030039815.1 Alphaproteobacteria bacterium | reverse complement strand
TGAAATACTCTGGCTTGAGCACGATCGGGTTGCCGTGCGGCGTCGCGTCGGCGGCGCGCTCCCAGGCGTCGCGGTAGCGGGTTTGCGTCGCGCGGTCGGCGACGCCCTTCTCGGCGACGAGCCGCTCCAGCGCGTTGAGCCAATGCAGATAATAGGTGTCGCCGGTGTCGGGGTCGCCCGCAGCCTGGGCGCGCCTGATCTCGTCGGCCAAGGTCGCCGCCCATTCCGGCCAGGTGAAGAGGCCCTTCTGGTGCAGCGACAGCGCCATCGCGAAGGCCTGCGCCTCCCACGGCTCGCGGAACACCGGGCCGTCCTCGCCCTGCGGGATGCCGGGCACTTCCAGCGCGGCGCGCGCCATGGCGTTGCGATCGAGCGCTTTCATCGCCTCAGCCGATATCCCCAGGCCGCACGTTGCAGGAGAAGTGCGGAAATTCCGCCTTTTTCCGCAATCCAATCAAGAATCTCCTGTTCTGTCGGCAAAGGCGGCGGCTCTTCTCGGATTCCCGCGAAATGACCGACGATCACTTGAACGAGATAAGGCATATAGGGCTCTAGGGTCAGCTCTGGTTCGCCGGAGAGTGTTCGCGCTAATTCCTCGAGGTGTTCGCGATTGAGGGGTTGTTGGAAGACCGACTTCCAGAGTTGCCTGCGGACGGGATCAAGGACGTGGATCGACAGAGTTGCCGCGAGCCGGGCCGGATCGGTTGTCTCCACGTTCTGCGACCTATGCCGGCAGGAGGTAGGGCTCGAACGCCTCGATCGACACCTTGATCGTCGGGTCGGAGGCCGGCCCCCACAGCTCCTGGCCGGTGAACACCACCGTGTAGAGCCATTGCGGGTTCTCGTCGTGGACGTCGAGCGCGGCAGTGTCGGGATAGACGTGGCAGCCGCGGATCGCCTCGACTACGCCCGCCTTGTCGCGGGCGTAGCGCGGCAGGCGGGTATGCGTCGGCGGGTTCATCTCGACCGTGCGCACCCGGTCGCCAGCCTTGAATTTCGCCGGCGCCGCCGGGGGCCGCTCGAAATTGCCGCGGATCGGCGGCTTTTGCGCATCCGCCAGGGTCAGCGTGCCTGCCAGTTGCTTGGCGGGGCGCAGCGAATGCCCGGTGGCGAGCTCGTCGGCGCCGACCAGCCCGTAATTCACCACGCGCCGCTCCAAGCCGAGGTACCAGCGCTGGTAATAGGTGCTGGCGAGATAGGTCGCGGGGTTGAGCGTCTCCAGCGACGCGCGGCCGCCATCGATCGACCACAGCCCGGCCGCGCCCAGCACGCGCTGCATCGCGTGCACGCGGCCCTCCCACGGCGCGTGGAACACCGGCTCGTTGGGCTCCGGCTCGACCGGCCCAAAGCCGTGCATCCCGCCCATGTCGTGGACCGTGTTGCTCATCGCTGCACCGCCGGCAGCCCGGTGCCGATCATGCAGTCGCGGGTGATGATCTCGGCGAGCCGCTCCTCGCTCCAATTCTCGGTGCCCTCGGGGCGCATCGGCAGCACGATAAAGCGCGTCTCAGCGGTCGAGTCCCAGATGCGGATTTCCGTGTCGGCGGGCAGGCTTACCCCGAAATCATGAAGCACGCCGCGCGGGTCGATCACGGCGCGCGAGCGATATGGCGCCGATTTGTACCAGACCGGCGGCAGGCCCAGCACCTCCCACGGGTAGCATGAGCACAAGGTGCAGACGACGAGGTTGTGGGTCTGAGGGGTGTTCTCGACCGCAATCAGGTGGCTGCCGACCGGGCTGACATGGCCGAGCGAGTTGGCCGCCTCGGTGGCGTCCTTCAACAGCGCCGCCTTGAAGTCGGGGTCGATCCAGGCGCGGGCGACCAGCCGCGCGCCGTTTTTCGGGCCGATCTTGGTCTCGTAGCTCTCGACGATCTGGTCGATCGTCGCCGGATCGACATAGCCCTTTTCGGTGAGGATGGTTTCGAGCGCGCGCACCCTCAATTGGATGTCGCTGAGCTCGGAATGGTCGTGGTCATGGTGATGGTCGTGATCCGGCATCGCGAAACCTCCGCCTGGGGCGGATGAGAATCGCACAGAGCCGGTGCCCGTTTCAACGCCGCGGCCCGCGAGCACGCCGATGCCGTCGTTTCGTCAGGCAGGTGTCGCTCCGACGACGATGGGCTTCGCCCAACGCGACGCCTCGCGTTCGGGCCGGATCAGCGCGATGGCGATAGCGCCGCCGACCAGCATGATCCAGCCGCAGATCGCAAAGCCGGTGTTGAAGCCGATGAGCGGCGTCGCCGCGTCTTGGACGACGCTGCCCGTGATGTAGGGCGCGAGCAGCCCGGCCGAGGTGGAGATCGCGGTGCCGATGGCGAGCAACGCCCCGCGCTGCGCAGCCGGTGTCACCTCGGCAACCACGGCATTGCCAATGACGTAGATGACCGAGGGAAGCGCCACGCCGAGGGTGGTCATCAGCACTTTCGCGGTAATGCCCGGGACGTATGGCATGGCAACCAGCGCGGCGCCGCCGAGCGCGACGCCGAGCCCGGCGAGAACGCCACGCGCCAGCCGGCTGGAAACGCCGCGCGACAGCAGGCGTTGCGAGTACCAACCCGCGGCGAGCATGGCGATGACGGTGCCGCCCGACGGCAATGCTCCCAGAATGCCGATCGAGCCCTGCGTCAGACCGAGCCCCTTGATGAGAAACGCGCCCTGCCAGGAGAGCGCTTGCGACAGTCCCCAGTTCGCGCCGAATGCCGCCGCCCAGCAGCCCAGGATCGTCGGGCTGAGCAGCAACGTCCGGTAATCGACCCGTGCTCGACTTGGCGTGCCTGCGCTTGTCGCTTCCTCGGCCAAAGCGCCTTCGCGGCCCAGGGCAAGCCAGAGCACGCACCAGGCAAGGCCAACCACGCCCAGCTTCCCGAACGCCCAATGCCACGAATAACGAACGATGATCCAGTTTAGCAGCGGCAGCGCGATCATGATGCCGAAAGCGCCGCCTTGCACGATGACCGC
>JASHUW010000115.1 GCA_030039815.1 Alphaproteobacteria bacterium | reverse complement strand
GGAGCGCGACCTTGTGGTATTTCAGCTGGATATTGGGGCTGGGGCTGGCCTGCACCTTCTCGATCCTCAATGCCATGTGGTTCGAGCTGCGCGAGGATGATGACCAAGCGCGCCGTTAGACTAATGCTTCCTAGAACATGGTGGTAATTGGGGCGCTCGCTTCAGTCGCGCCTCATACCCGACGGGCGCCCGCTTTTCCGCTCCGATATTCCGGTGGACTTGGCAATTAATTGACCGACATCTCCCGCGCCGAAGCACTAGAAGCGATGCCGGCGTAGCGCTTGCATGCGCCGATAACTGACGGGTGCGCGCGGAGCGATCGATGACTAAACGACCGAATATCGTGTTTTTTCATGTCGACAATCTCGGCATGGGCGAACTCGGCTGTTATGGCGGCGGCATCTTGCGAGGCGCCGACAGCAAACGGGTCGACAAGTTCGCCAGCGAGGGCGTCAAGCTGACCCACTACGTGGTCGAGCCGCAATGTACCCCGACCCGCTCCGCGCTGATGACCGGGCGATATCCGATCCGTTCCGGCAACCACACGATCGCCCTTGGCGGCAATGCCGGCGGCATCGTGCGCTGGGAACGGACGATCGCCGAAATCCTCTCGGCGGCCGGATACGTCTCGTCATGCCTCGGCAAGTGGCATATCGGCGCGGAAGACGGGCGCTGGCCGACCGATCATGGCTTCGACGAATGGTACGGCCCGCTCCGCACCTACGACGAATGCATGTGGCTTGAGGACCCGCATTACGTGCCCGAGCGCGACGGCTATTCCTACATGCACGAAGGCCGCAAGGGCGAGGGTGTGAAGCCGATCCTGTCGCAGCAGCTTTCGCTCGAGATGAAGAAAACCTGCGACCTCGAATATCAGGGGCGCGCGCTCGATTTCATGGACCGCGCCGTCGCCGCGGACAAGCCGTTCTTCCTCTACTTCAACCACTCGCTGATGCATTTCCCGATGATCGCCCGCGACGAATTCGTCGGGAAAAGCCGCAACGGCGAATGGGGCGATTGTCTGTTGATGCTCGATCACGATTTTGGCGTGCTGCTCGATAAGCTCGACGAGCTCAAGATCGCCGACGACACCATCGTCGTCTACTGCGGCGACAACGGCGCCGAGGATCATCTGGCCGGCCGCGGCACAGGCGGTTTTTTCGACGGGTCCTATTTCAGTTCGGCCGAAGGCGGCATCCGCACGCCCTTCGTGATCCGCTGGCCGGGCCACATCCCGGCAGGCGTCGAAAGCAACGAGATGGTCCACGTGACCGACATGTTTACGTCGCTGCTGAGGTTCGCCGGCTGCGAGCCGCCGGCCGACCGCGTCATCGATGGCGTCGATCAGACACCGTTTTTCATCGGCCGGCAGGAAAATTCGAACCGTGACTCGTGCATGGTCTGGCTCAATGAAGAGCTGCACGCAATCAAGTGGAGGGACTTCAAGATCAACTTCAAGCGCCAACAGCATTTCCATGACCCCGAACTGCCGCTCGGCTTTGCTCGCATCACGCATCTGATGGACGACCCGAAAGAACGTGAGCCCGTCAACCAGCGCTACGTGCGCTGGTGGGTGATGCAGCACGCCCACCGGGTCGTGCGCGAATTCGAGGAGAGCAAAAAGCGGGAGGAATTGATTCCGACAGGCTCGCCCCTCGACTTTGTGCCAAGGCCATACCGCTAGCCCGCATCGATAACGATGGCGGCGGAAGCTACCGAGATTTCAACCAGGCGCGCGACGCGCCCTGAGTTGGACGGCCGGGAATCGATGACCTGGGTTCCCGGCGGCAGCTATTTGATGGGTTCGAACGATTTCTACCGCGAGGAACGGCCGGTGCGCCGCGTGTCGGTCGATGGGTTCTGGATGGATGAGCATCCCGTCACCAATGCCGAGTTCCGGCGCTTCGTCACCGCGACGGGATACATCACGGCTTGCGAGCGACCGCCCGATCCGGCGCTCTACCCCGACGCCGACCCGGCCCTCTTGGTGCCGGGATCGCTGGTGTTCACGAAGCCGCCTGGCCCCGTGAATCTGCGCGATTGGCGGGCGTGGTGGGCCTATATGCCGGGCGCGGATTGGCGGCATCCCCTGGGTCCGGAAAGCACGATCGACGACCGCGACGACCATCCCGCGGTCCACGTCGCTTATGAGGACGCGTGCGCCTACGCGGCCTGGGCAGGAAAGGGGCTGCCGGGCGAAGCCGAGTGGGAGTTCGCCGCGCGTGGCGGTCTGGATGGTGCGGTCTTCGCTTGGGGCGATGAATTCATGCCCGACGGACGGCTCATGGCCAATACCTGGCAAGGCCGCTTTCCGTGGGAAAACCTTGCCTTGGACGGGTACGAGGGCACCTCGCCAGTCGGGGCTTTCCCGGCCAATGGTTACGGACTGCGGGACATGATCGGCAACGTATGGGAGTGGACGTCGAGCCCCTTCGAGCCAGCGGAGCTAGCCAGCGCGGAAAAATCCTGTTGCGTACCGGACGGATCCGCACGGGACTTTCCGCGCCTGGTCGTCAAGGGCGGCTCGCATCTGTGCGCGCCGAATTATTGCCTACGCTACCGGCCGGCGGCGCGGCAAGGCGAGGCGGTTGACACTTCCACATGCCATATCGGTTTTCGCTGCGTCATCCGCGGGTAGGAAGGACACCAAGTCCACCAGAACAGTCGAGCGGGACCATGCGGTCAGGTGCGCTCCGGGGCAAGATCGATCGTGCAGCGCCGCGGCGCACCGATCCGCGGTACACTGTGATCGGCCGGGTTTTGCGCGAGCGTATTCTCGACGGGCGATACGCGCAGGGCACTCTGCTGCCGTCGGAGCGTGAGCTACAGCAGGAATTTGCCGTCAGCCGGGTGACGATCCGGCTGGCGCTCGATTCACTGCGGCGCACAGGCCTGGTCGAAAGCCGCCAGGGCAAGGGTTATTTCGTGCAGCCGGTGCGTGCGCTGCACGACCTCGGCCGGCTCCAGGGGTTTGGCGAGATGATGGCCTCGACGGGGATTGAGGTCCGCTCCATTGTAGTCGATGTCGGCGAGGGTTTGCCGCCTCCCGAAATTCAGCGCGCGCTAGAACTCGATCGCGGCGAGGCGGCGACGACAATTCGGCGAGTCCGGGTCGCTGGAGGACGAGCCCTTTCGTACGATGTCAGCTATTTTCCGATTGATATCGGTCGCCGTCTGGTTCAGCTCGATCTGACGCACGCCGACATCTTCGTGTTGATCGAGCGGGCGCTCGGCACCGATCTCGCCTTTGCTGATCTCACACTCAATGTCACAACGGCCGACAGCACCGCGGCAGGGCACCTGGGAGTGCGCGAGGGAGAGCCGCTGTTGCGACTGAGGCGGCTGACGTTTGACGCCAAGCGGCGACCGATTGACTTCGAGTATTTGTTCGGTCGCGCCGACGCATTCGAGTTCGGGGTACGCGTTCCTCGCTGGTGACAACTTGTATTATTTAAAGTGGCTTCGGCTGCCGAATATGTGAGCAACGGCTTAACTCGACAGATGAATAATTAGCTCAATAGCGCTCACGTAACGCCGCACTCCAATAAATTTAAACGCAGCAGCAATGAGTTAGGGACAGTCTGCTGAACCTTCTCCGACTGGCACGTGACTTGCGGTTATCTAGACAAGCACTAAGACAAGTTCATTGCCGCAGGAGAATCCCCATGCTGATACGACGGCTTACCCTTGCGGTGGTAATGCTTGCGGTCGCCTGCCCGGCCTGGGCCGAGACGATTGATATCGCGATCGGCCATCAAAGCATGTGTACCGACACCTACACCGCGGGGATCATCGTCAAAGAGCTGGGCCTCCTCGAAAAGCATCTGCCGCATGATGGCAAGTATGCCGGCGTCACCTACCACATCACCTGGAACGACTACAACTCGGGCGGTCCGATCACCAACGAGATGCTTGCCGACAAGCTGCAGTTTGGAGTGATGGGCGACTATCCGCTGATCGTCAACGGCGCCAAGTTCCAGCAGACCGACAGCCTCCGTTCGCTTTACGTCGCCGGCACCGGGTACAACCTCAAGGGGTCCGGCAACGGCGTCGTCGTTCCGGTGTCGTCCAACCTTTACAGTCTCAAGGACCTCAAAGGTCACTCGGTGTCGGTGCCGGTCGGTAGCGCCGCATGGGGCATGCTCGTCAAGGCGCTCGGCGACGACAAGATGAGCCTTTCCGACATCGACCTGAAGAACCAGGCCCCAGCAGTCGGCGCGGCAAACATCCAGACGCTCAAAATCGACGCGCACGCCGATTTCTGCCCCTGGTCGGAGATCATGGAATATCGCGGCACCGGCCGTAAGATTTACGACGGCAGCCAGACCGGCGTGCCGTATCTGCACGGCCTCGTCGTGCGCAAGGACTTCGCCGACAAGTATCCCGAAATCGTCGTCGCCTTTATCGAGGCGATCTACGACGCCGGCAAATGGGTCGAGAAGGACCCGATGGCGGCGACCGAGCAGATGGAGAAATGGACCGGCGTCGAGAAGGAGGTGCTCTACCTCTATTTCTCGAAAGGCGGCCTGTTGACGCTCGACCCCACCCTGAAGCCGCAATGGATCGACGCGCTGAAATTCGACCAGAAAGTGTTGGAAGATGCCAAGCTGTCGCCGCCGCTCGACTTCAATTCGTGGGTCGACGACAGCTATATCCGCGCTGCCTACAAGGCGATGGGTGTCGATTACGACAAGGATCTCGCCCGGATCGTTGACCCGCTGACCGCCAACAAGGATCTGCCGAACGAGATCTGGCACGCCCGCGACGGCATCAAGACCTATGCGACCGTCAAGGACTTCCTGAAAGCAGTCGGCGATTTCGAAGCGACCGGCGCGAAGCTCAACGCGACCTACACCTACGACCGCACCACCGGGCTGAAGATGTTCGGCAACTCCGGCTTCTACGTCGAGGCGCCCGACGGCAGCTATTCGGCCTTCCTGCTGAAGCCCGAGGCCGATGCCTATGCCCAAAGCGTCAAAGGCAAGGTGATGAGTTTCGACCAGGCCGTTGCCAGCGCGACCTCGTAACCGCGTTCTTCCCAACCATCCGTGGCCAAGCCGCGTGGAGTGAACCCGCATGAGCGTTGAAGCGAACCTCGATCTTGGCGACGTCGACGAACATGAGCTGCCGGCCGGGTCGCCGCATCTCGTCGCGGACTTACGCGACAAGCTTATGGCGACTGGCCGCAGTTGGGGGGTGCGCGTCTTTGCGGTGCTGATCGGTCTTGGCCTGTGGTATTGGGCCGCCCGCGTTCACCTCGATTTCTATATCCGTTTCGACAACGTCCCCTCGCCGGTCATTGTAGGCGAGGCATTCTGGCGGCACCTGCACGAGACGAAATTCTACATCCATATCCTGGTCAGCATGCGCCGCATCCTCTTCGGTTACATACTGGCCGCGGTGGTGGGGATTTTCCTCGGGCTGATCATGGGCCGCTCGCGTTTCGCCCGCGATTTCCTGACCCCCTATATCGAACTGCTGCGCCCGATCCCGGCGGTCGCGTGGATACCGCTGGCGATCCTGATGTGGCCGACCGAGGAGTCCTCGATCATCTACATCACCTTCCTGGGCGCGCTGTTCCCCATCGTGCTCAATACGATCCACGGCGTCGAGCAGACGCCGGAGGTGCTGGTGCGCGCCGCGCAGTCGCTGGGCGCGCGGCGCGTGCAAATCTTCTGGCACGTGGTGATTCCGGCGGCTCTCCCGAGCATCGCTGCCGGTCTCGCGATTGGCATGGGCGTGTCATGGTTCTCCCTGCTCGCCGGCGAGATCATCAGCGGCCAGTACGGCATCGGCTATTTCACCTGGAACGCCTATTCCCTGATCATCTATCCCGACATCGTCGTGGGCATGCTAATGATCGGGCTGCTCGGGACGTTCTGCACCTATGGAGTGCGGCTGTTGACGTATCCGCTGCTCGCCTGGCAGCGGCGCGCGCGATGACGACTTGGTCCGTCCTGCGCAGCACCATCGCGGGCAACCGCCGCGCGTGGCTGGCGATGACCCTCGGCTTCACCGCGCTGTATCACGCGGGGATGGTGACGAGCGCCAGCCTCAGCACCGGCCACTGGCCGAACTACATCCGCTTCTACGATTGGCCGGCCAACGTGCTGCGTATCATCCACGCAACGCCGGCGGTCGCCGACATGCTGCCGATCATCAATGAGGAATGGCTGATCGAGACCGGCGCGATCAACTACCACTATGGCAACGGCATCGCCGAGTGGAGCCTCGCGGTGATCCCGTCGCACGTGCTCGTGGCGCTGCTCCTTTCGGCGCTGGTCGCGACGAGCATCCTGCTGCTCAAGCGCTCACGCGCGGTCTGCCCGCTGGCGGAGCGTGGCGCCGGTGCAACGGCGACCGGTCTCGGCGCGCTGTTCGTCGCTACCGCCAACATCACCATGACCTGGGTGTCGTGCTGCGCGACGCCATCCTGGGTGGTCGGGCTGTCGCTCCTCGGGGTCGAGACGACGTCGGCCTATGTCCTGCTACCGTACGGTAATGCCCTGGTCGTGGGCGGGTTTGCCGTGTTGGGGGTGACGACCTGGTATCTGGCTTGGCGCTGCGCGCCGCGCCCGCCGCGCCAACCCGCACTGATGCCGAAATCGCTGTTGGTTCAAGATCGTTGATGAGGGTCGCATGGTCGCGCAAGTCGTCAAGTTGGAGAAGCCCGCGCACTCCACGCTACCGTCGCCGGCCCCGCGCGTCCCGCCGCAAAAGGGTCATGTGCTGATCAATCGCGTCGCGGTCATTTTCGGACGGGGCGCGGGTGCACACGCCGCGGTCGAGGAGACCTCGCTCGACATCGCGCCCGGCGAGTTCGTTTGTCTGCTCGGCCCATCCGGCTGCGGCAAGTCCACGCTGCTCAACTGCGTCGCCGGCTATGTCGCGCCGACCCGCGGCTCGGTCACAGTGGACGACGTGCCGGTCACCAAGCCAGGCCCCGATCGCGGCATGGTCTTCCAGCAATATTCGCTGTTTCCCTGGAAGACCGTGCTTGACAATGTCGCGTTCGGCCCACGCGTCGCCGGACGGCATGATGGCGAGGCCATCGCCCGCACCTTCCTCGACATGGTTGGGCTGTCGCGCTTTGCCAAGCGCTATCCGGGCGAGCTTTCCGGCGGCATGCAGCAACGCGTCGGCATCGCCCGGGCGCTGGCCAATTACCCGAGCGTCCTCCTCATGGACGAGCCGTTCGGCGCGCTCGACGCGCAGACCCGGGTGATGATGCAGGAGAACCTGCTGCGCATTTGGAGTGAGTTCGGCATCACGGTGCTGTTCGTCACGCACGACATCGACGAGGCGCTGTTCCTTGCCGATCGCGTGCTGGTGATGAGCGCCAGCCCCGGCCGCGTGATTGCCGATCTCGCGGTGCCTCTGGCACGCCCGCGCAGCCCGGAAATCGCCACCGAGGACGCCTTCATCCGCCTGAAGCGGCAATGTCTCGAGCGCATCAGGGTCGAAAGCATGCGCGCTTTCGACCAGATGAACCAGTGAGCGAACCCCGTCATGCGGTCGCCTGCGCGCTCTGTTATCTTCTTTTGTGGTCATCGAACGTCGCGATGGCGGCCGACGATGCGATCGGCGGCGACGTGATCATCACCAAGGACATGAAGCCGTGGGAAGGTTGCGGCGAATGCCACGATCTCGACGGGGTCGCGCCGAACGGTCATTTCCCGAACCTGGCCGCGCAAAAAACCGCCTACTTCCTCAAGGAAATGGAAGATTTCCGCATCGGCAAACGGGCCAACGACCATGGCCAGATGGGTGTCTCATCGCGCGAGACGACGGGCAAGACGCTCGACCAGATCGCGGCCTATTTCGCTTCCTTGCTCGCACCCACGCCGCAGCCAGCCGGCGCGCTCGCGACAATCGAAATCGCACGGGCGCGGCTTCTCGTCGGACATGGCGAGCGCGCCGCGCGCATCCCGGCCTGCGACAGCTGCCATGGCCCGAGGCCGAAGCACGAGTTCGTCGCGCCGTGTCTTGAAGCACAGCAGCCGCAATATCTCGAGAAACAGCTAGACGATTTCGCGGCTGGCCGGCGAACTAACGACCCGGACGGGGTGATGCAGAAGATCGCGCAACGCCTGTCCGAGCGCGATGTGCAAACGATTTCCACCTATCTCGCAAGCCTCGCGCGGCAGAGCACGGCATGCGGAGCGGAGCGATGAGCGCGTGCGCGACCCAGGCTTTGCCGAGCGCGCTCTATCTGGGCGAATTCGTCGGCGAACTGAATGAAGGCGCAAGCTTTCTTGAGCGCCTTTCGGCCGAAGAACAGCGCGCGGTGCGCAGGCTCGGCCGCATCGTTCGTTTCGCCCGCGGCGAGACCGTCTTTCTGCAAGGGCAGCCGCACGAGGGGATTTTTCTCATCGAAGCCGGTGTGGTGCGCAGCTATTACACCGGCCCCTCGGGACGAGAGATAACCCTGGCTTACTGGACACCCGGGCATTTCGTCGGCGGTCCCGAGATTTTCCGCAGCAGCCTCCACATCTGGTCCGGGATCGCAGCGGAGGATTGCAGCTTGCTTCACTTGAGCGGCGCCAACATCCGCCGACTGGTCGCAAGCGTCCCGGAATTCGCGCTGTGTCTGCTCGAGGGTCTCGTCGCCAAGAGCAAATGCTATTCCGCCTTGGTGCAGATGCTCGGGACCAGAAGTGCCGCCGAGCGGCTCGTTCAACTGTTGATCATCCTGAGCAACACTTGCGCCCGACGCGATGCGGGCCGGCTGGTCATCGAGCGGAAGATCACCCACAACGAGCTGGCGACGATTATCGGCGCTACGCGACAGTGGGTCACGACGACGCTCGATCGCTTTCAGCGACAGGGGATTCTCTCTGTCGGTCGGCAAGCGATCGTGGTTGAGAGGCCGGATCTGCTGGCGAAGCTGGCGGCTTAGCTAAAACCGTGACCGCAACGGTAATGCATAAGCAACGGAAACACGCTGATAGCGCGACCCGCCGGCAAATGATCGTTTATGTAGTGATGATGTCGATCATCATCGCAATTTATGTAG
>JASHUW010000008.1 GCA_030039815.1 Alphaproteobacteria bacterium | reverse complement strand
GTGGCGCTGGTCGTTCGTCTGCACCGGCGCGGTCGGCTTTGTCTGGGTCGTCGTGTGGGCGTCACTGGTATCGACGCCGGAAAAGACCAAGTGGATCCCCGAGCCTGAGCGCCGGCGTATCCTGACCGAGCGCGACGCCGGCATCGAAGTGCCGGATCACGGCGGTGTCGGCTATCTCGGCCTCGCGCGAGCGCCGGCGATGTGGGGGCTGTTCGTGTCGCAGGGCTGCTGCGTCTATTCGGTCTACCTCTACCTGACTTGGCTGCCAAACTATCTCGAAAATGCGCGCCACCTGTCGCTGATCGAGGCGGGGGTGTTCACCTCGATCCCGTTTTTTGCGGCGACGGTGCTGAACGTCGTGATCAACTGGATCGGCGACAAAGCCTTGTCCCGGCAGGCGCTGCACGCCGGGAAGCGGCGATATTTGCTGGCGCTGTGCCTGATAATGACCGCTGCGGGGCTGTTCGTGCCCTATGTCGAGTCGCTGACGATGGTGACCGTCCTGGTATCGATCGCGGTGACGTTCAGCAATGCCGGTCCGGCGACCAACGCGGCACTGGTCAGCGACCTGCTGCGCTCGCCGGCCGATGCCGGACGGGCCTTCGCCTTCCTCGTGCTCGGCGGCAACACGTTCGGCCTCTGCGCGCCGATCGTCACCGGCTACATCGTGTCGGCCACCGGCAGCTTCAGCGCGGCCTTCATCGTCGCCGGCGTGTTGGCGCTGATCGGCGCGGTCAGCGCCCTGGTCTTCGGCCGCGGCGCGATCGGCGAGGCCGCCGGGTCGGGGCAGCCGGCGCTGGCGGATTAGCCCCGCGCCGTTGCGGCGGCGCGCAGGTCGAAGCTTGGATCGGCGGCCTCGATCGGGGTAACCCTGCGCCCGGCGGCCAGCAGACGCCGGGCGAAGGCATGATCGGCCGGTTTGTTGATCGATTCGATGCCGAGCAGCCGGTCGCCGGCGTAGCAAAAGGCCGAATACTCGCCCTTCTCGTATTCGCCGCGCAGCACGACTTGCTGGAAGCCGGTGGTGAGGCCGGCGATCTGCAGCCTGAGCGCGCCCTGCTCGCTCCAGAACCACGGCAGCGCCTCATAGGCGTGCGGCTTGCCGACAAGACGGGCGGCGACGCAGCGCGCGTGGTCGGCGGCGTTCTGCACCGCCTCCAGCCGCACCGGATTGCGCAGCGAGTGGCGCGAGGGAAACGAGGCGCAGTCACCGATCGCCGAGATCGCCGGATCGGCGGTCAGCAACCGCTCGTCGACCACCACGCCGTTGGCGACCGCGAGCCCGGCGGTGGCGGCCAGCTCTTCGTTGGGTACGACGCCGATGCTGATCAGCACGAGATCGGCAGGCAGCCTGCGGCCATCGTCGAGCACGACATAGCTGACCTTGCCGCCCTCGCCGGCGATGCGCTCGACGCGCGCGCCGAAGCTGAACTCGACCCCGGTCTTCTGGTGCTCACGGCCGAAATAGGCCGAGGTTTCCGGGCAGACGACGCGGGCCATCACCCGCTCGACCAGCTCGACGATATGCACCGGCACGCCCTTGCCGCGGGCGATCGCGGCGAATTCGAGGCCGATGAACCCGGCGCCGATGACGACGGCGTTGCGGCACGCCGCGAGGCGCTCCTTGAGCGCATCGGTCTCGGCGAGGTTGCGCAGATAGCAGACGCCGTCCAATTCGACGCCGGGCAGCGGCGGCACCCGGTTGCGCGCGCCGGTCGCCAGCACGAGGTGGTCATAGGCGATGCGGCTGCCGCCGGCCAATGCGACCGCCTTACCGGTGCGGTCAATCGCGGTGACGGCGCGTCCGCTCATCAGCTCGATGCGATGTTCCGCGAAGAACGCCGCCGGCCGCATCAGCAGCAGATCGAAACCCGACTTGCCGTCGAGATAGTCCTTCGACAGCGGCGGGCGCTGATAGGGCAGATGCGGCTCGTCGCCGATTAGCGTCACCCGGCCGTCGAAGCCGTTCTGGCGTAGCGACGCGGCGACCTGAAACCCACCGTGGCCGGCGCCGACGATGACGACGCCGTCTGCGGGCCCCCCGGACGCCATCAGGTCTGCGTCTCCGGCATGGTGACGACGAGCCCGTCCATCTCGGGGACCATGACCAGCTGGCACGACAGGCGGCTATTGGGTCGGCGCGGGCTCGCCGTGCCGTCGAGCATCGCGTCCTCGCCCAACTCCATCTCCGGGCACTTCGCCAGCTGATCTTCCTGCACATAGACGTGGCAGGTCGCGCACATGCACGAGCCGCCGCATTCGGCGACGATGCCGTCAAGCCCGTGCAGCGTTGCGGCCTGCATCACGCTGGTGCCGAGGGGTACGTCGAGCGTGGTGCGCTCACCGTCATGGCTCACATAGGTCACTTGCGGCATGTGCTCTCTATCCTTGATCGGGAATCCGACGCCGAAATTCGACGGCGCGAGCGTTACGCAATCTGTCGCCCGCGGTCGAGCGTTTTTCAGAGGTGATCGCCATGCCCGAACGCTTGTGCTTAAATTGGCGCATAATCGAGAACGGGAGCAGGCGATGAAAAACGGTTTCAAGGTGTGGGATTCCGATACGCATGTCGAGCCGTCGGCGGAGGCAATCGACAAGCATCTCGACCCCGGCTTCCGCAACCGCCTGCCGGAACTGGCGCAATACCGCGTGCCGATCCGGCCCGGCTCGCCCGGCAGCTCGCCGGGGCGCCATGTCTATCGCTTCGGCCAGATCTCCTATAAGCGCATCCTCGGCGAGGCGGCGCCGCGCGAGGCTCATTCCGGCCGCGACACGGTGTGGATGGGCACGCAGCAGCCGCGCGAGGGCGTGCAGGACGAAGCCGCCGCCAACCGCATCGCCGACATGGACCTCGAAGGGGTCGACGCGCATTTCCTGATCCCGACCGCGTGGACCAGCTTGGTCGGCCACGACGATCCGAGCCTCGAAACCAACGTGATCCGCGCCTATCACCGGCACATGGAAGAATTCTGCGCCGATCACCCGGGCCGGCTCACCAGCATGATCGTCGCCTCTGCGCGCGACGTGGAATCGGCGGTGGCCGAGATCAAGCGCTGGGGCAAGTCGAAATGGGCGGTCGCGGTGATGCCGCTCGTCACCAAGGACATCCCCGCCGACCACCCCGACCTCGAACCGATCTGGCAGGCCTGCGTCGATCACGACCTGCCTGTCGCGCATCACAGCTTCACCTGGACGCCGCCCTATTTCCCCGGCTGCTTCGACCTGTGGGACAACATCTTTTTGGGCCGGCTCGCCTCGCACCCGTGGGGCGCGATGCGGTTCATCGCCTCGGTGATCGGCGGCGGCCTCATGGACCGGCACCCGACCCTGCGCGTCGGCATCCTCGAATGCGGCTTCGGCTGGCTGCCGTTCTGGGGGCGGCGGATGAACGAGCAGTACGAATACGTCGGCAGCACCGCGACGCTGAAGCACCACCCCGAGGATTATCTGAAGAGCGGACGGTTCTTCTGCTCGATCGAGCGCCACGAGGGCGAGGACATGTTCAACATGGTCACGCAATTCCTCGGCGACGACGCGCTGATGTACGCCTCCGACTATCCGCATTCGGAATGCCAGTTCCCGAATACGGTGTCGAACATCCTGGCGTGGAAGAGCCTCGAGCCGGAGACGCAGAAGAAACTGTTGTGGGACAACGCCAGCCGCTTCTTCCGGCAGGCCTGACCGCCGGCGCGGCTAAACTCTGGCGCTATCGGAGGCGGCCGGCGACGTTCGGCCGAGGTTGGAGGATGACGTGGCCGCGGATAGCCCAAGCGGTCGGACGGCGCCGTGCCGCACCGTCTCGCGCCAGAGGATGTAGAGTCCGGACGCAACGACAATGACCGCACCGACGACGAGGTGCCGCGTCGGCACATCACCCCATACCATGAAGCCGAGAAGCGACGCCCAGACCAGCGACAGATAGTTGAACGGCACCACCGCCGAAGGCGGCGCCAAGGTCAGCGAGCGCGTCCACCAATATTGCGCGATGCCGTTGCCGATCCCGGCCACCGCGAGAGCCCCGGCGTCGAGCCAAGCCGGCGCCTTGTAGCCAAACGGCAATAGGCAGGCCGTGCAGATGGTGATGACAATCAGCTGATAGACGGTAAGTGTTTCCGTGCTTTCGGTGACGCTCATTCTTCGTATCGCAATCGCGACGGACGAGCTCAGCACCGCATTGGCGAGGGCGAAAAGCGCACCGAGCTGAAACGTGCCGCGCCCCGGCTCGGTCACGATGATCACCCCGACAAAACCCACGACCAGCGCCGACCAGCGGTGTACGCCAACGTTCTCCTTGAGAATTGCGATCGAAAGCAGGGTGGTGAACAGCGGCGCGGCGAAACTGATGGCGACGGCGGAGCCGAGCGACATCATGCTGAAGGCCATAAACATGCAGGTCATCGAGCCGAATTGCGAGACGCCGCGCTGCAGATGGCCGAGATAGCGGCGGGTGCGAAAGACGCCGATCCCGGTCCGGGGGAGGATCACCACCGCGACCGTCGCAAGCGCGAAAAGCGCGCGAAAAAACGCCACCTCGCCCACCGGATACGTCGCCAATTCCCATTTGACGATGGCGTTGATCGCGGCGAACAGCGCCGTCGAGGCGACCATGTAGGCGATACCGCGCGGGATCTGGTTGCGCCGCGGCGCCAGCGGGTCGGTGGCGGTCATCCCCTACCGCCGGCCGAACAGCCGCTCGATATCGGCGAGGGCGAGGCTCACATAGGTCGGGCGTCCGTGATTGCACTGGCCGCTGTTGGGGGTCGCCTCCATCTGGCGCAGCAGCGCGTCCATCTCGGCCTGCGACAGGCGATTGCCGGCGCGCACGCTGGTGTGGCAGGCGAGCGTGCCGCAGACGCTGTCGATGCGCTCCTTCAAGGAGAGCGTCGCGTCCCATTCCGCGAGCTCCTCGGCGAGGTCGCGCACCAGCGCGGCGATTTCGAGGCCAGGCAATAACGCCGGTACCTCGCGCACCACCACCGCTCCCGCCCCGAAGCCTTCGAGCACCAGGCCGAACTCGGCGAGCTCGTCGGCGCGCGCGGCAAGCCGCGCCGCGAGCGACGGATCGAGCTCGACGACTTCGGGCAGCAGCAGCGCTTGCCGCGCGACGCCGCGCGACGCCAGCGCTGCCTTCATCCGCTCGTGGACGATGCGCTCGTGCGCGGCGTGCTGATCGACCAGCACGATGCCGGAGGCGGTCTCGGCGAGGATGTAGGTGCCGTGGAGCTGGGCGCGGGCATTGCCGAGCGTGGTCTCCGCGGTGTCTTCCGGAGCCGGCGCGACCGCCTCCTGGGCGAGATCGGGCGCGCGGCCGGGCGCCAGAAACGCATTGCCGGTCTCATAAAGCGCACGTGACGGTGTCGCTGGCGGCAGCGCGAAGCGCGGCATCGTCGGCGCGCCGTTGCCCGGCCGGAACGCGGCCAGCGCGGCATCGGCGACGGTGGTCGAGGCGCGCTGCCCGGCCGCATCGAGCGCGTGGCGCAGCGCGCCGACGATCAGCCCGCGAATGAGCGCCGCGTCGCGGAAGCGGATC
>JASHUW010000114.1 GCA_030039815.1 Alphaproteobacteria bacterium | reverse complement strand
TCCACCAAGCCGCGTTGGACGTCCGATACCAATTCGCCCGCTTTAGCCAGCCCGCGCGGAACTGCGCGTTCGACGTTCCCGGCTGGCTGATGGAGATATAAAACTGGACGCGGGCATCGCTGAACTGGTTGCAGGCATCGCCGATGTCGTGCGCTTCGAGATAGGCGTCGAGGGCCGCGGCTGTTTGCGGTCCGATGCCGCCATCAACGACCGCGCCGACTAGCTGCTGCAGCATCTTGATACCGCGAGCAGGACCTGAGCCCCAGCCGATATCGACGGCAATCTCGACCAGTGGCGACCAGGTGAGCCGGCTGAACCCCGGCTCGATATAGAATAGCTTCACCCCGATATCGGCGGAGACGTCGAGCGTGATCTCATTCTGCATGATTTGCGGTGTCAGCGAGCACGGATCGACGCTTCTGTACCGGGCGTACACGTCTGGCGTCACGCCGCGCATCGTCCCGATCAGCTGTGTGCCACCACTTTGGCAATGGGCATAGTTGCCGCTGTCGGCGGCACTGGCCTGCCATAAACCTTCCCAACGGTCGATCGCGCCGGCCATGCAAGATGCTGGGGTGGGGAATGCCATTACGGTCTCCGAAATTGGTGAGTTATTTGGTTCGGAGCGGATTCATTTCGGCGCGAACACCGATGAGAATTTATTGACGATGTAAGGCGCGAAGAGCGTCAGGCCGCCGAGCAGATATTTACCGATGGTGTCGGTGTTGCTGACCGTTCCTTTCTCCGCGTACTCCCACAGGATGAAGGCGCCGAAGCCGAGAAACAGAAATAGGATGGCTATCGTGCCGACAAACGCGATCAGCCGGCTGCTGCTGGCGGCGAGCTCGGTCTTTTTGACCTGCTGGCCGTTGGGGCCGTCGACGGTGATGTCGGCTTCTTCCGATAGCGCGGTGGCGAGAGACCAGGATTGGTTCTCGCTCAACACCCGACAGACGATGGCAAAGGCGATAAAAACGCCGAGATAGACGATGACGATGACGGCGTAGATGAATTGATCGGGTGGCGCTTGCCATCCCGTACTGGCCGGAGCGCTGGCCGCATCAGCGGCCCAAGCTGCCGCCGACGCCAGCAGCACGCAAACGAATGCGAGAAACCCGCCGGCTTTCAGTTTCGTCATCGGCCCCTCCCGCTCCCGTCAAAGGTGGGAGAGGCCGATCCTAACGTGTGTAGTCTTTAACGCAAACGCTATCTGTAGTTGATCCGTCAGGAACCGAAGGTGTTACTGCACCGCGTGGTGCATGAACTTCTCCGGCGGCGGGCCGCCCCACGGGCCGGCGAGGTCCTCGCGGCTGATCAGGTTGGGCGGGATGCTCGCGTTGAGCACGTCGGTATCGGCCCAATGCTCATGGACGCGACCCCACGGGTCGCCCCAGTAGTCGTAGACCTGGCTGCCGAGCGAATGGCGGCCAAGGCCCCAGAAGTGCTCGTAGCCCTTCCCCTGCAGGTGCTCGTGGCCGATCATGATGTCGTCGATATCCGCCGCCTCGTAGCTCAAATGGTTGAGCCCCTTCTTGTCGCTGCGGATGCAGAAGAAGGCGTGGTGATCGACAAAATCGTCGCCGCGGTCGAGCCGGTTGAACGAGCCGGTGATGTTGGTCTTGTCGCCGACATAGACCTCGTCCGAGATGCGGAAACCGAACATTTCCCGGTAGAAGCCGACCGTCTTTTCATATTGCGGCGTGTGCACGACGAAATGGCCGAAGCGCTTGACGTGCGACGGGCCGCGCTGGACGCCCCGGTAGTAGAGCTCGTTGCGCCGCTGCGTCTTGTCCTCGCCGAAATTGACCTTGGGTCGGACGACCGGGATTTTCGGCAGCCGCGCCATGCCGTGGATGACCTCGACCTGGAACCCGTCCGGGTCGTTCAGGCGGACGCGCTTGCCGCCGCCGGGCTCGTCGATGTCCTCGATTTTCGAGGCGCCGTCGACCCGGCTCAGCTTTTCGAGGTCGTCCACGCTCCCGGCATGGAACGCGATGCCGATGTATTTCGGTTCGCCCAGCTCGGTCACATGGATGTGGTGCGGCTCGTCGGTGCCGCGCATGTAAAGCGCGTTCTTGGTGCGCTCCGCGCGCACCATGCCGAACGCGGTGAGGAACTCCTCCTGCTTGTCGAGATCGGGCGAGCGCAGCCGCCCATAGGCGAGATCGGTGATTTTGATGACGGGCATGGCAACCTCCCCATTGGCCGAGACAGTATAGCGAAACCGGGCGACGCTGTGACCCTCGGTCGCGCCGCCGTCTGGCCTTCCTCATAGCGCCTGGCCGAACATCCACCAAATCGATTGTTGATATGAAGAGCATCCACTCCGTCGATATTTATGCCGGCATGACCCCAGGGCGCGACAGAATGCCGGGGAATTGAACCGCCGATTGACCGTTCACAGGCATTACCGACCCGACATCGATAACAACAGGGGCGCCGCCGTCATGAAGCATCTTTACGAGAGCGTGTTTTCGGGAGCGCTGATGGCGCTGCTCGTCGCGGCGCCGCTGCCGACCCAGGCGCAGACGCCGCCGCAGGCGCCGACCCAGGCCGAGGCCCAGGCCGCGCTTAACCCGGCTCCGGCGCCGTTCACCGATGCGCAGCTCGACCAGATGCTGGCGCCGATCGCGCTTTACCCCGACCAGCTGCTGACCCAGGTGCTGATGGCGTCGACCTTTCCCGATCAGCTGGTCGATGCGCAGAAATGGCTGCAGGATTCTCACAACGCCTCGCTGAAGGGCGACGATCTCGCCAATGCGCTGCAGCCGCTGCCGTGGGACCCGAGCGTCAAGTCGCTGGTCGCCTTCCCGCAGATCATCGCGATGATGATCAACCATCTCGACTGGACGCAGGCGCTCGGCCAGGCCTTCGCCACCCAGGAGGTCCAGGTCTTCGCGCGGGTGCAGTACCTGCGCCAGCGCGCGCGGGATGCCGGAACGCTGCAATCCAATTCGCAGATCGCGGTGACCGATCAGGATTCCGACATCATCATCGCGCCGGCCGACCCCGACATGCTGTACGTGCCGGTCTACAACCCGGCCGACGTTTATGGCGAATGGCCGGACAGCGATTACCCGCCGGTCTTCCTCCCGCCGCCGCCGGGCTTCTACAGCGGCGTGATCGGCGCGGGGATCGGGTTCAGCATCGGCCTCGGCATCGTTGCGCCGTTATGGGGCTGGGGCCACCCCGACTGGCATCATCACGCGGTGGCGATCGATCCTAGCCGCTACCAGCACATCACCACCGAGACCTACATCCAGCAAAACCATATCAACATCGAAGACGGGGCGTGGCATCGCGGCGGCCCGGTCGCCTTCGTGCCGGAGGCCCAGCGGCCGCATCCGACCTACCAGGGTGGCGAACCGCCCAAGGGCGCGGTGCAGCCGGGTGCCGTCTTCCACCCCGCCGCGCCGGGCCCGCGTCCCGCGGGCGAAGCGCAACC
>JASHUW010000113.1 GCA_030039815.1 Alphaproteobacteria bacterium | reverse complement strand
TGGCCGGGAACGCCGAGGAACTCGGTCTCGGCATCGATCTGCGCGGCAGCCGCGATCAGCGCGGCGCCGTCTGTCGGCACGGCGGGTCGGATTAAGACGGGCTCGACCACCGTTATGTCCGCCGGTTCCGTCATTGTTGATGAGATGTTGCGCAGCCGCGCCGAATCCGGCAAGAGCGGTCGCATTCCGGAGCGCTTGATGCCGACTGCCACGCTTGGCCGCCACGCCAATAATTTCGACTTCTTGCGGCTGATCGCGGCGCTGTCGGTGATCTTCTCGCATTCGTGGCTGATCGCCTACGGCACGCAGCGCAACGAGCCGCTGGTATGGGCGACGCACAACCAGTGCTCGCTCGGCCTCGTTGGCGTCTTCGTGTTCTTTGTGATCAGCGGCTATCTCGTGACCGAAAGCTTTTGTCGCAGTCCGAAGCCCGGCGGCTTTGTACTGCGCCGTGCCGCGCGCATTTATCCGGCGCTCGTGCTCAACGGTCTGCTCATCGCCTGCGCGCTTGGGCCGATCGTGACCACGCTGCCGCTCCACGCCTATTTCGCGGACCCGAAATTCCGCGCGTTTCTCGGCGAGTACGCGACGCTGTGGCCTGGGCCGCTAACTCTGCCTGCGGTGCTGTTCGCCGACACGACCGTTGGCAACCTCGTCAATGGCGCGTTCTGGACGCTGATCTTCGAAGTGATGATGTATGCGACGGTGCTCAGCCTCGGCGTCGCGCGCCTGTTGCGGCTGGAGACGGCGCTCCTCCTCTTAGCGCTTGGCATCGCCGCGATCTGGTGGGACGAGCGCTGGTCGCTCGCCTGGCTCGGCTATCTGCGCGGCTGGCTGTGGATGCTGAGCCATTTCGCGGCCGGGATGGTGATGTATTTCCTGCGTGGCCGGATCGTTTTCCGCTGGCACTGGGCGACGCTTGCCGTGGCGCTGTTGGCGCTGACCAGCCAACTCGGCGAGTTCATCACCTTCCTCTCGCTGCCGTGCGGCTATCTGACGATTTACGCGGCGCAGGCGCGCTATTGGCCGCGGCTCGATTACGCCCGCCACGTCGGCGACCTCAGCTACGGCATCTACATCTATGGCTGGCCGTGCGAAGAATTCGTCATATGGCTGACCGGTGGTCGGGCGCAATGGTGGGAGGTAGCGCTCGGCTCGCTGGCGATGGTGCTGCCGCTCGCGTGGCTGTCATGGCACGGCATCGAGAAATGGGCGCTGCGCGCGGTGCGCGGCCGCTCGCGCGCGGCCGTTGCCGCGTCTGCCGTACCGGAAACCGCAGGCGGATCATGAAACCTCCCTCGCCGCCCTTGGGGGCGGAGAGGGATAATTCGCGCTACACTTTCCTGAAGAACGTGTGATGCCGGCTGGTCGTGTGGGGGCGGATTTTGGCCGCCCAGTCGCCATAGGCACCAGCGTCAGCCCATTCCTTGGTTTCGGTCACCACAGGCGAGTCCATTTCGTAGATGACCATGTATTTCTGCATCCGGGTGTCGTTCGACTGCGCGAGTCGGTAGCGCGTGCCTTTGCCGCAGACCTTCGACAAGAGCGGCGCGTGCTCGGCATCGTAGACGCGGTTGAACTCGGCCTCCATCGCCGCCGGGATGTCCATCTGCACGATGTAGATGTAAGGCGACGTTGCGCCGCCCGGTCCGAACTCGCCGATCTTCTCGAAGAAACTGTGATGCCGGCGGGTGGTGTGCGGGCGGATCTTTGTCGCCCAATCGCCCCAGGCGCTGGCCTCGTCCCAGGCCTTCGACTCGACCACCGATGGCGCGTCGATCTCGTAGATCGCCAGGTATTTCTGCATCCGGCTGTCGTTCGACTGCTCGCGCCGATAGCGCGTTACGCGGTGGACCCCAGGCACCTTTGACAGCATCGGCACGTGCTCGGTGTCGTAGATGCGGTTGAGCTCGGCATCGAGACTCTCCGGGATGTTCATTTGCACAAAATAGATATATGACACGGGCGGCGCTCCCCTGCGGGCGTTCTCCGGCCAACTCTAGCCGACCGAATGCACCTTGCCCAAGACCGGGATCAATCGGCGCTGTGCGCCGTTACAGAACCAAGCAGCGACGCGCGACGTAGTATCGCGTAGCCAACTCGACGAAAAATCACCGCGACAGTGGCCAATTGACGCCATGTTGTCGAGGCATTGTGCGAAGGCAAAGTTGCACGACACGCCCAAAATCCATGGTGCACGGCTTGCTGTGTGCAAGAGCGTTTCGGGGGCGGATAAAGCAGTTCAGCCATGCGCTTGCATTCCCGCGTATCGAGAATAGCTCTACCCAGACTTTTTCCGACATCGCCGCGAGTTCCCGACATGACGCGTTCAAATCCCACGACCCGACGGACCCTGTTTCTCGCCGGCGTGGCGCTGTGCGTCGGGTTGGCCCTGCCGGCGCAGCGGGCGGCCGCGGTTCCGAACAGTGGGGGCGCCGCGACGGTGCAGGCGTTCTATTCGACGCTGCTCGACACGATGCGCAACGGCCCTCAGCTCGGCGCGCAGGGTCGTTATGCGAAGCTGGCGCCGGCGATCGCGCAAAGCTTCGACATTCCGCTGATGACGCGGATCGCGGTCGGTCCGGACTGGGCGACGCTCACCCCCGCCCAGCAGGCGCAGGTGACGCAGGCTTTCGAGCGCTACGTCGCGGCGGTCTACGCCGAGCGCTTCCATGATTATGATGGCGAGCAGCTCAAGGTAACGGGCGAAGAGTCATCCCCCGCTGGTACCGTGATCCTTAGCCAAATCGTCAAATCAAACGGC
>JASHUW010000007.1 GCA_030039815.1 Alphaproteobacteria bacterium | reverse complement strand
ACGCGCACCGCCTCGTCGGCATTGGCCTTGCTGTCGCGCTCCAGCAGCTCGAGCTTGCGGCCGAGCACGCCGCCTTCGGCGTTGATCTCCTGGACCGCCATCTCGGCGCCCTTCAGGATTGGCATGCCGTAGACCGCGGCGAAGCCCGACATGGGGATTGGAAAGCCGATTTTGATCGAGTCGGCCGCGTTCGCGGCGAGCGGCAGGCTCACCGCGGCGGCGGCAAGCATGCCGAACCAATGACTCAGACGCATCAAAACCTCCCCTGTCCACCTGCCCTCGCCTCGCGTTTGCCGCGTTTGCGAAAGCCCATTTATCAATTTGCGCGGCGGCACATCGCCCCAGCCACCCGCGGTTGTCATTCGACTATACGGGGTTTTCGCCCGCTGCCGCGGCGAAAATCGTCGCGGCCGCGCGTTGCGTACCGAAGCGGCAGAGCGATAGCATCGACGGCGCCAGGGAGGGAACGCACATGCCCATCATTCGCCCGCTTGTTGAGCCCGACCTGCCCGAGGCTCGGCGTATCATCCGCGTCGCTTTCGGCACGTTTTTCGGGGTGGCTGATCTCGATCATTTCTGGACCGATCGCGACTACGCGTACGGCCGCTGCGGCGCCGAACATGTCGAGGCGTTCGCCGCCGAGGAAGACGGTACCCTGGTCGGCTCCAACTTCGCGACGCGCTGGGGCAGCTTCGGGTTCTTCGGGCCACTGTCGATCCGTCCCGACCGCTGGGAGGGCAAATGCGCCCAGCCGCTGGTCGCCGCGGTCTGCGACGCGTTCGACCGCTGGGGCGTGACGCAGGCGGGGCTCTTCACCTTCCCGCAGAGCGCGAAGCATGTGCATCTCTATGGCAAGTTCGGCTTCCACGCGCGCTTTTTGACCGCGATCATGACGAAGCCGGCCTCCGCCGGGCCGCTGCCCGAGAACGCGCGCTACTCGACGCTGGCGGACGACGGAAGGCGCGCCGCCGAGGACGCCGCCTATGCGCTGACCGACGAAATTTACGACGGTCTCGACCTGCGCGCCGAAATCCGCGCCGGCGAGGCGCGCGGCCTCGGCGATACGCTGCTGTTGTGGGACGGCCCGAGCCGGCTCGGCGGCTTCGCGGTGTGCCAATGGGGGGCGGGAAGCGAGGCCGGCGCCGACACGCTCTACGTCAAATTCGGCGCGGTGAAGCCCGGGCCCGGCGCCGACGCGCGCTTTGCCGCGCTGCTCGATGCAAGCGGCGCGCTGGCGGCTTCGCTGGGGATCAAGGACGTGCTCGCCGGGGTCAATCTCGCGCGCGACGAGGCCTATCGCCAGATGAAGGGCCTCGGCTTCCGCACCGCGATCCAAGGCGTGGCGATGCACCGCGGCAACCAGCCCGGCTTTTGCCGGCCGGGCGTCTATGTCCTCGATGATTGGAGATAATCGATGAAAGCGGTCGTCTGCGAGGCGTTCGGCGGGCCTGAGGTCCTGGCGCTGCGCGAGCTGCCCGACCCACCGCCGCCGGGGCCGGGCGAGGTGCAGGTGAGGATCGCGGCGCGCGGGGTGCAATACGTCGACGTGCTGATGCTCGCCGGGAAATACCAGTTCCGCCCCGAGCCGCCTTTCATTCCCGGCAACGAGGCGGCGGGCGAGGTGGTCGCGGTTGGACCCGGCGTCAGCCGCTTCAGACCCGGCGACCCGGTGATGAACCGGGTGCGGCTCGGTGCCTTCGCCACGCTCGCCAATTCCAAGGAAGAGGATTGCGACCCGATCCCGACCGGCATGAGCGTCGAGGAAGCGGCGGTGTTTCGCGGCGCCCATCACACCGCCTATCACGCGCTGATCCAGCGCGGCCGGTTGCAGGCGGGCGACTGGGTGCTGATCCACGGCGCGGCGGGCGGCATCGGCATCGCCGCGATCCAGATCGCCAAGCTCTTTGGCGCCAAGGTCATCGCCACCGCCTCGACCGACGAGAAGCGTCAAGTGTGCCTCGAGGAAGGCGCCGACTTCGCGATCGACTACCGCGAGGGGTTCCGCGACCGGGTCAAGGAGATCACCGGCGCGCATGACGGGGTCGATATTTGCTACGACCCGATCGGGGCGCAGGTCTTCGACGAGTCGTTGCGCTGCCTGGCGTTCGGCGGGCGCATTCTGGTGCTTGGCTTCCTCGGCGGCGGGCCGTCGACGCCGCGCACCAACTACCTCTTGATCAAATGCCTCGAAGTGATCGGCGTGCGGCTCGGCGGCGCGACCGAACACAAGCCGGAGGTCGGCCGCGCCAACACCCGACTGCTGGTCGAACTGGCGAGCCAGGGCAAGCTGCGCCCACGCATCTCGCACCGCTTTCCATTGGAGCGCGCGGCGGATGCGATCCAGGCGGTGATCGACCGCAAGGTCATCGGCAAGGCGGTGCTGGTCGGCTAGCTCGCGCAAGGCTGATCCAGATCAATGCCGGCTGGCGGTCGCCGCCGGATAAGGGGCAAAGACGCCGCGACCTGAACCTTTCGCGCGAAACGGCGTTCCGTACTCGTCAACCGAAGAGGAATGCTATGGCAGCATCGATGGAAACCGATCTCGCGACGCTGCAAGCCGACATTCAGCAGCTGCGTGCCGACTTCGCCAAGATGACGGCGGACGTGCGCAACCTCGCCAGCAACGGCTACGCACAGGCGAGCGGCAAGGCGCAGGATTCCGCCGAGA
>JASHUW010000112.1 GCA_030039815.1 Alphaproteobacteria bacterium | reverse complement strand
GGTGATCATTTCGAGCCGGCGGATGCGCCGCTTGACCAGGAACTTCAGCTTGCCGGCGATCGGTAGGAACAAGAGGTTCGCGCCAGCGACGCCATAGACCGTCGCGACAAAGGCGGTGGCGATGCCTTCGCCGAGCTTCGAGGGGTCGTCGAGATGCGCCATGACGGTGATGAGCCCCATCACCGCGCCGAGAATGCCGACGGTCGGCGAATAGCCGCCCATCGCCTCGTACATCTCAGCTCCGAGCATTTCTTCGTGCGACATGGTCTGAATGTTCGATTCGAGGACGACGCGGATTTGTGGGGCCTCGACGCCATCGACCACGAGCCGCAACGCCTGCTTGATGAACGGGTCGGTCTGCTGCTCGGCGACCGGATCGAGGGCCAGCACGAATTGATGGCGGGCGATACGCAGCCAGTCGGTGATCTGGCGCAGCTGATCGGCGCGGTCGTCTTTGGGCGGCAGGAACACCCACAGCGCCATCTTCAAGCCGCGTAGGAAAACCGGCAACGGCGTCTGGAGCAGCGTCGCCGCCATCGTTCCACCACCAACGATGACGAGGGCCGAAAGCTGCAACAGCGACATCAGATTGCCGCCATCCAGCGTCATCGAGCCGATGATTGCGCCGAGGCCCAGGACGAGGCCGCCTATCGATAGGAAATCCAAGGGCTAGTCTCCCGATCCAGGCGCCGGCGGCGCAGTTTCCGCGCGCCAGTCGGCCAGCACGTCGCGTAACATCAGCAAAGCGCGGCCGTGCACCCGGCATACCGTCGATTTGTCCAGGCCGAGCACCGCGCCGACCTCTTCCATGTTGAGTTCCTGCTCGTAATAGAGCGACAGAACGAGCTTTTCGCGTTCTGGCAGCGCGGCGATCGACTCAGCGAGCGCCGTCATCATGCGGCTCTTGTCGATCGCGGCGTCGCGCGCGTCGACCTCCTGCATCTGGTCGTCGGCGCTAGCTTCGAACTCATCGATATCGAGGAGCCGGATGCCAGCGATCTCGACCAGCACCGCGTGGTATTCGCCGAGCGCAATCCCCATCTCGGCGGCCACTTCCTCGTCGGTGCCGTCACGCCCGAGGCGCAGCTTGACCGCCTGCATCGCCAGGCTCGCCGATTTGGCGAGCCGCACCGTGCGCACTGGCGCCCAAACCTCGCGCCGCGCCTCGTCGATCATCGCGTTGACGATCGAGCGGTGCAGCGCTGGATCGCTGACCGACCCCAGCGCGCCGTGGCGCGCCAGCCGCAGCACCGCGATGAGCCCGCCCTGGATCAGATCATCCAATTGCACCGTCTCCGGCATGCGAGCCTTGAGGCGCAACGCCAGCCGTTTAACGACCGGAACGAACTGACGGATGATCTCAGCTTCGTCGATCTGCGCGGCGTAGCCGCGGCCAAAGCTGGCGCCGTACCCGCCGCGCGCCGGCACGTCGTCCGGGCGCTCCATGATCTGGAGCTCCGGGTCAATCGCCATCGCTCGGTTTCCCCGCCGGACGACCCAGGAGCTCGATGACCTTTATGCGCTTTTCGGGTGGTATTTCAGGATATGAGAAGACCCAAATCCGGGGCTGCAACGGGCGCAAAAGCTGCGCGGCGAGTTCGCGCAGCTCCGGCCGAGTGATGAGCGCAGCTACGCCGGCGGACTCCTCGAGGCGCGCTGCCGCCGCGGCTCCTGCGGCGCGCAGTTCCCCGGCCAGCCCGGGCTCCACGGCAAACGCCCCCGTGCCCGCCGAGAGCCGCAGCACTTCCTGTAGCAGACGCTCGAGATCGGGCTCGAGCGCCATGACCTTCAACTCGTCAACCGCGCCAAACACGGTCTGCACGATGTAGCCGCCGAGCTTAAGGCGAACCATCTCGTGCAGCGCATGCGGCTCCTGGGTCGTCGTCGCGCCGTCGATCAGCGCGCCGACGATCGTTCGCAGGTCCCGGATCGGCACCTGTTCGGCGAGCAAGCTGCTGAGCACCGAATGCACCGTGGTCAGCGGCAACAGCTTCGGGGTCAACTCCTCGACCAGCTTGGGGATCAGCTTGTTGAGATAGGCGAGCACCGCGTCGAGCTCGGTGCGACCGAAAAGCGTCTCGATATGGTCGCGCACGATGCGCTCGAAATGCGTCGCCATGACGACCGCGGCGTCGAACACGGTATAGCCCGAGGCACGCGCTTGATCGGCGGCGGCCGGTAAAATCCAGTGCGCGGGGCGGCCAAACACCGGATCGCGAGTCAGCAGGCCCTGAACCTCGGCAAGCACCTTGCCTGAAGGCATCGCCAACAGCCGGTCGGGTTGCACGTCGCCGGCGGCGCGCTCGACGCCATAGACGAGGATGCGATAACCCGTTGATTTCAAGTCGGGATTATCGCGGACATGGACGACCGGCACCAAAAAGCCGAAATCCCGCGACACCTGGCGGCGCACCGCACGCAGACGACGGAGCAGACCGCCGTCGCGATCCTTGCTGACGAGGCCAACCAGCCGGTAGCCGACCTGAACCTCCAGCGGCTCGACCAGCTCGACGACGCCGATATCGATCTCCGCCGGTTCGACGGGCGGCGGGGGTGGTGGCGGTGCCTCTGCGGCGCGCGCCTGCTCGCGGCTGATCCAGCGCGCCGCGGCGCCGAGCAGCCCGGAAAAGAACAGAAACGGCAGATGCGGCATCCCCGGCACCAGGCCGCACAGGCCGACGATGCCGCAGGCGAGCCACCAGGCTTTTGGGAAGATCGCCAGCTGCGAGACGATCTGGTTACCGACATCGGCGCCGGTTGTGACCCGGCTGACGACAATGCCCGCCGCCGACGAGATCACCAGCGCCGGGATTTGCGCCACCAGTCCGTCGCCGATCGTCAGCAGCGTATAGGTCTGCGCCGCTTCGCCGATCGTCAGCCCGTGCTGCCAGACTCCGATGATGAGGCCACCGACGAGGTTGATGAAGAGGATCAGCACCGCGGCGATCGCGTCCCCCCGCACGAACTTGCTGGCGCCATCCATCGCGCCGAAGAAATCGGCTTCCCGGCCGACTTCCTGGCGTCGCCGGGTGGCCTCTTCCTGGTTGATGAGCCCAGCATTGAGGTCGGCGTCGATCGCCATCTGCTTGCCGGGCATGCCGTCGAGAACGAAGCGCGCCGCGACTTCGGCGATGCGCCCGGCACCCTTGGTAATGACGACGAAATTGATGATGACGAGGATGGCGAAGACGGCGATGCCGACAGCGTAATTGCCGCCGATCACAAAAGCGCCGAACGACTCGATGACGCGCCCGGCGGCATCCGAGCCCTCATAGCCATTGAGAAGAATCACTCGCGCCGCGGCGACGTTGAGCGAGAGGCGCAGCAACGTCGTGATCAACAGCAAGGTCGGAAAGGACGAGAAATCCGTTGGCTTCGCCGTGTACAGCGCCGCCAAAAGGATCATCAACCCGAAGCAGATGTTGAACGTAAAAAGGATGTCGAGTCCGAAGGCCGGCAGCGGCACCACGACCATCGCCAGGATCAGGACAAATCCGGACGGGCCGGCCAGCGACGGCAGGTTCCGCCGCAACACGGCGAAATTGAAGCCGGCGCGGGCGGGCGGGGCGATGGGAATGCTCACGACAACATCCCCGGCAACCCGGTAAATATGGCCACGGCGAAGCTTTCAAGCTGGCGCAGCAGCCACGGACCGAGCAGCAGCAGCGCCGCTGCCGTGCCGAGGAATTTCGGCACGAAGCTCAGCGTCGGCTCGTTGATCTGGGTGACCGCGAGAAACACGCTGACGGCGACACCGATCACTAGAATGACGCCGAGCACCGGGCCTGCGACGAAGAAGATCGTCAGCAGCGCGCCGTGCGTCGCCTGCGATACGCCGTCCATCTCCCCCTAACCCAACCGCTTGACGCGTTCGGCCTGGCTGACGACCTCGACAAACCGCAGGCCGAGTTTTTCGGAATTGATGAGGACCACCTCGCCGCGACCGATCAGAACGCCATTAACGCGAACATCGAGCGGCGTGCCGGGGCCACGATCCAATTCGATGATTGATCCACGCCCGAGATTGACGACCTCGCGGATCGGCACCTCGGTGCGCCCCAACTCAACCGAAAGGCAGACGGGAACGTCCAGCACCAGATCGAGGCGGCCGCTCGGCGGCGCCACGTCCGCGCCGTCCTTGACCGCCAATGGCAGCGCGCCCTCGGAAGCCGGCTGGAGCGACGCGAACGGCGACGGCTCAGGAGTATCGACCATTTCGTCGATAGGAGGATCATCGGCCATCACCCGTCCTCCCTTCTGTGGCGGCGAACCGGTCGGGTAGGCTCTTCGCCCACCGGTGCAAGCCGCTCCTCGACCAGCACGCCGATCTTGCGGCCATGCCGCCCCCAGCGCCCGCGAAACAGCGGCACGCCGTTGGCCTCGACGATGAGGGTTTCCGGGCGATCCATCTCGAAGACGTTGCCCGGCCGCAACCCGATAAGATCACCGACGCTAATGTCGATCTTGCCGAGCTCGACATTGAGCGTGATCGCCGCCTGCTGAAGGTTTTCCTGCAGGGTTTCCGTCCAGCGCGGGCTGTCATCGTCGACATTCGTGATAAAACCCGCCAACAGCTGATCCTGTAGCGGTTCGATCGCAGCGTAGGGGACGTACGTCGCAATCTTGCCGACTGACTGATCGATCGATACCTCGAATGTCGTGGCGAGAATTTGCTCCTCGGCGTGGGCAAAGCCGGCGAATTGCGGGTTGGTCTCGTGTCGCAGCTCGCTGATCTCAAAATGGCCTAGCGCTTCCCAAGCCACCGCATATTGCTCGAGCGCCGTCTCCACGACCCGCCGCATTGATTTCAGCTCGAACGCAGTGAAATCGCGGTTCGCGGTATTGATCGGGAAGCGCCCGCTTCCGCCAAACCGGCTTTCGACCAGCGACACGACAAGGGGCGCGTCGATCATCAACACGAGAATGCCGCGCAGCGGTCTCATATTGAACAGCGTCAAGTGAGTCGGGCTGCCCAGCTTTTCCAGCAGCTCGCGATGCTCGACGAGCTCGACGCCCGTCCCAGTGATCGTCACGCCACGGCGCAAATGCTGTAATAGCGCCGCCCGCAGATGCCGTACGAACCGGTCGTTGACGCGCTGCAACGTCGGCTCGATATGCGACAGCCGATTGCGCGCCGGGCCAGCCTCGGAAAAGAGATCGAAGATGGGCGGTTCGGTGGCCTGATCGATGATGTCAGACATACACGTTCAGCCCCGAGGACGACGAGCGGACGGTGGCGGTGGCAACCGGGAGCGCCGTGACCGCGGTAAACGGCGCGCGAAGCGCTGGCGCTGTCGGCAAGGACGAATTCTGTTGTTGCCGCGCGCTCGATGCATCGGCGCCAACCCAGGCACCGCTGAGGTTGTAGCCGGCATTGCCGAGATTAGTTTGGAGCTGGCCGATCGCCGCGCTGATCGCAGTTTGCACTTGCGGCTGCGGGGAGGCGAACCACGCAGCGACATCGCGCCCGCTAACCGCGACTCGCACGGTAAGGTCGCCAAGCTCGGGCGGGTGCAGCCGCATCACCATTTCACCCGAGCCATTCGACACCATTCGCGCGAGCTGGCCAGCGACCTGGTACGCAATTGTGTTGGCGCTGGTGGCATCCGGCGTGAGGCCGGGTGCCACCGCGGCCGATGAAGCGGTGGGTGCGGAGGCGTTGCTCGCGGCGGCACTCGCCGACGCTGCCACGACGCTGCCGGCATCTGCCGTCGAAGCACTAGGGACAAAGCGGTCGCGCAGCGCGAAGCTGGTGGCGCCGCCGCCATCAGGGCTCGCCAACTGCCCGGTAATCGGTAAAGGTAGTCCCGGCGAAACAGTCGCCGCGATGTTCGCCACCTCGCCTGCTGTCGCTGCCGGCCCGGGATCAATCGGGAGCGCGAAAGCCAGCGGCGCCGCCAGACCCGACGTATCGGCCGCCACCGCAACCATCGCGGCGCTCGGCGTCCCGGTCGCCGCCGCTGCAGCGGGCACGACGGACGGAGCCGGTGTTTGCGTCGGCGCGACGAAATGGGGAGCCCGACCATCGGCCGCCGCCATAACTCCCTCCGCCGTATCGCCCCCGCCGAGCGAGGCTTGAGGCGAGCTTGTTCCCGCTCCGGAAGGCATTGCCCCCAATGAAAGCTCGGCGACTGGCGCGGGCGCGATCGGCCGGGTGGGAAGCGACGCAACGGTGGGGAAGGACGCGGTGACGGGACCCGATATTGTCGCTCCGGCGACGGCCGCCGCAGGCGCAACCACCGCGGCGATGCCAGGGCTGCCGACATCGGCGGCTTTGCTTGCAATGTTTTGAACCAAGCCGGGCGGAACGCCTCCCGCCGCAAGCGAGGCGATAAGCGCACCTCCCGAAGCGACGGGACTAGTAGTCGAGGCCGTGTTGACGCCGCTGATGTCGCCGCCGGTGATCGCCGCGACAACAGCCCCGGCGACGCTGGCGGCGATTGACGCCGCGTCGTTGGATTGCTCTTGACCCTCTATGCGCTTGCGCGGTCCGGGAGAAGAACCCCCGTCGTCGCTCGGCTTGCCCTCGGGCAGCGCCACCGTGTCCTTCGGCGCGATCCGGGCGGCCGCGCCCAGAGCGATGGCGAAGCTAGCACCCGCATCGGCAGACTCCGACCGTCCGGTATCGCCGCCCGCGCCGGGGGCGGCGATACCGCGGTTTTGGTGGCTGATGCGGAGCGAGGACATTTTCGGCTTAGCTCACCATGTCATTGGCGTCGCCCGGCAGAATGATCGTGCCCTCGCGCTCCAGGCGCTGGGCGATGGTGACGACCTCTCGCTTCGCCGCGTCGATTTCCGTGACCCGCATCGGGCCACGCGCAGAGATCTCTTCGCGCAGCATTTCCGCCGAGCGCTGCGACAGGTTGCGCATGACCTTGTCGAGTAGCTTCGCGTCGGCGCCCTTGAGGGCCGAGGCGAGCAGTTTTTGATCGATGGAGCGCAACAGCATTTGGAAGTTGCGATCATCGAGCCGCGCCAGATCCTCGAAGACGAACATGCTGTTTTCGATGCGCTGTGCGAGTTCGGCGTCGACCGCCTTGATCTGGTCGAGGATCGCCCCGACGCGCTCGGAATCGATGCGATTGAGGATTTTCGCCGCCATCCCGACGCCGCCAACATTCACACGCGCATGCTGGGCCTCGCCTGCCAGCAGGTCCTCAATGGCG
>JASHUW010000111.1 GCA_030039815.1 Alphaproteobacteria bacterium | reverse complement strand
AGAAGAACGGCCGCAACGCCGAGCGTAACCCAGCGTTTGGCGATCGCCCGGCGCAGCACCGGCTGATAGGCGCGGCGCAGCCAGCGCACGACGATCGTCTCGATTTCATCGACCTTGTCCGGCAGCAGGATCGCGCTCAGCGCCGGCGATACGGTAAAGGTCGCGATCAGCCCGCCGACGATGGCGTAGGCATAGGTGCGCGCCATCGGGCCGAAGATGTGCCCCTCGATCCCGGACATCGTGAACAACGGCACGAAGCCGGCGATGATGATGGCGGCGCTGAAGAAGATCGCCTGGTTCACCTCGACGGCGGAATTGAAGATCGTCGCGAACTTGCCGCGGAAGCTCGCTTCGGTCTGGGACCGGTGAACCAAGACGGACCGCACGAAGCGCTCTTCCGGCGGCTGCGACAGTCGCCGGAAGATATTTTCGACCATGATCACCGTCGCATCGACGATGAGGCCGAAATCGATCGCGCCGACCGACAGCAAATTCGCCGATTCGCCGCGCAAGGTGAGGATGATGATCGCGAAGAACAGCGCAAAGGGGATCGTCGTCGAGACGATGATCGCACTGCGCAAATTGCCGAGAAACAGCCACTGCACGAAGAAGATCAGGATGATCCCGGTGATCATGTTGTGCAGCACGGTGTGCGTCGTGACGTTGATCAGGTCGGTGCGATCATAGATGCGCTCGATATGGACACCGGGCGGCAAGATGTCGGCGCCGTTGATCTTTTGGACCTCGGCCTCGATCCCGCGGATGGTCGGCATGCTTTCGGCGCCGCGACGCATGAGCACGATGCCCTGGACGATGTCGTCGTCATTGTCCTGTCCGGCGATGCCGAGGCGCGGCTCGTTGCCGACCTTGACCGTGGCGATGTCCCTGATCCGCACCGGCACCCCGTTGGTGCTGGTGATCATCGTGTCGCGGATTTGATCCATCGAGCGGATGAGGCCGACACCGCGCACGATCGCCGCTTGCTCGCCGAAATTGACCGTCTGGCCGCCGACATTGATGTTGCTGTTGTTGAGGACTTGCAGCACCTGCGGCAGGGTGAGCCCGTACTCGATGAGCTTGTCGAGGTCGACCGTGACCTCATAAGTCTTGGTCTTGCCGCCCCAGCCGGCGACGTCGATGACCCCCGGCACGGCCTTGAACCGCCGCTCCAGCACCCAATCCTGCAGCGTCTTCAAATCCATCACCGAGTAGCCGGGCGGCCCGACCACGCGATAGCGATAGACCTCGCCGATCGGGCTTTCCGGTGAAATCTGCGGCATGGCGCCGTTGGGCAGCGAGGGAAGCTGCGACAGCCGGTTGATCACCCACTGCTCGGCCTGCTCGTAGGTGAAGTCGTAGGTGAACTGCAATTTCACGTCGGAAAGCCCGAACAGCGAGATCGTTCGGATCGCCGTGACGTTGGGAATCCCCGCCATCTGAATTTCGATGGGGATGGTGATATAGCGCTCGATCTCCTCCGCCGATTGCCCGGAGCTTTGGGTGACGACCTCGACCAGCGGCGGGACGGGATCGGGATAGGCCTCGATGTTGAGCCGCAAGAAACTGATAGCGCCGGCCGCCATCACGAACAGCAGGAGCAGGACGACGAGGACGCGTTGCCGGACGGCAAAGGCGATGAGCGCGTTCATGGGCCGGGCTGCTCAGTCGGTCGCCGCGGCGCGGTCGATGAACAACGCCCCGCTGGTGACGACCTTGTCGCCCGGCGACAGGCCGGAAAGAATCTCGACCATCCCGTCCTGGATGCGGCCGATACGCACCTCGCGGATCGCCAGCGTATTGTCATCCTTGGCGAGCCAGACACGCACCGTATCGCCTTCGTAGACCACCGCCGCCTCCGGCACCGCGGGCGCGGTCGAGTCCTTGCCCGTGGTGATGCTGAAATTGGCGAACATCATCGGTTTGAGCGCGCCGTCCGGGTTTTCGACATCGGCGCGCACCGGCAGGCGGTGGGTGTTGGGGTCGAGCGAGGCAGCGACCCAGGAAATCTTCGCCTTGAATACGCGGCCGGGAAAGGCCGGCACGCGCACCTCGACCGGCGCGCCGACGCGCATCGACGGCGCATCCTCCTCGCGCACATTGGCGATCAGCCAGACGGTCGAGAGGTCGCCGATCGTGTAGACCGGGATGCTCGCGCCGGCCGAGATCGACTGGATGTTCTGGCCGCGCGAGACTTGACGCTGGGTGATCGTGCCGGAAATCGGCGCGTAGACCGTCGCGACCGGATCGAGCTGCTGGGTCGGCGCGGCTTCGAGCGCGGCGATGTCGGCATCGCTCTTGCCGAGGATGCGCAGCTGGTTGCGCGCGGCGGCGAGGGCGATCTCGGCGCTGCGCACGGCATTTTGCGCCGCCGCCAGGTCGGTCCGGCTCTGCTGCCAATCCTTGAGCGCGCCGCCATTGGCGAGATAAAGCTCGTGTGCGCGCTTTTCATTGATCTCGGCCTGCTTCAGCTGCGATTGCGCGGTCTTCGCGGTGCCCACGGCGGAAATGAACGTGTTGGCGGTTTGTACGAATTCCGTCGCCTCCACCTCGAAGAGCGGCGCGCCCCGCTCGACCCCATCGCCGAGCTTGGCGATGAGCCTCACGACATGGCCCGAATAGGGCGAGAACACCGGCGTGTTGAGGTCGTCGTCGATCGCGATGTTGCCTTCGGTGATGCTGTCGGAATGGAAGGTGGCGGTCGCGACGGGGGCGATCTTCAGCGATTTCCACTGCGCCTCGGTCGGCTTGAACTCGCCGGGCGGCAGTTGCGGGGATGGCGCCGGCTGGCTGGCGACCGGCTGCACCAGCCGGGGCCCGATGACGAAGACCGCCAACGCTATAGCGATAATGGCCGCCGCGCCGCCGGCGCATCGCCGGACCAGCCGCGATCTACGCGGCGCAAGCCAAGCCCACGGATTCATGGGTTGTCCGCCCCTGCCAAGTCTGCCCCCTAGTAAAAATCACAGGCAGCTTACGACATCATCCTTACATGACGCTTTCGCTACGGCGACAGACAGCTGATGCCCGTTCGATGTTCGGGATTCGCCGCGCGACATTTTGTCATGTCTGCGGCTACACCGCGGAAAATGTCATTTTATTGACAGCGTTCGCACGTCTATTGCCGTACTACGGGTGAGCGTGTCGCCTTAACCTTTGCCGGATTTTAGGCATCAGCCGGCGACCGCGCGGGTCAAGGATGGCCGCGCCCCCGGAGAGGCGAGTCCGCCGGCCAGCGATACGCCACGCGAGGCCGCAGCGCGGCTCGCCAGGATCGCCGTTTCGAGACGCTGGGTCAGCCCGCGCAGGTTTGCCGGCCAAGCTTCCGGCGCACCGCGCGCACTCTCGCTCGCAACCGCGACATTCCATTGCCGTCCCGACGGTGACAAAGCAACCGCGCCGCGCAGCATGCAGCCCGAGGCCAGCCCGGCATCGGCGGTGACGCAGATGTCGCCGCGCGCGATGTTGCCGACGATCCACGCGCCGGCATTCTTCTGGCCTTCCTGCATCAGGATCAGGTGAACGTTGGCCGTTTCCGGCAGGTAGTCCTTGGTGACGACATAGAGGTCGAGCGCGTGCCGCCGCGCCGTATGCAGCACCTGGGGGTAGACGCTGTGCGCGTCGCTGTCGAGGTAGATGTCCATCGGCCACTCGTGAAGAAATCGGCGGCCGAAGCACCGTGCTTCGGCCGCCATTCGCGCTAGAAGTGGAAGATCAGGTCAGACGCGAACTCGGCCGTGTTCTTCTTGTTGTTCGCGACGCCATCAATACCGTAACCGTTGAACGCCGCCGTACCAACCGAGTGCCAGAACGTGATCTCCGGCCGGATTTCGATCTGCGGCGAGAACCAGTGCTGCCAGCTCAGGCCGATATCGAAATATTCCGTGCGGCCGCCGGTTCCGGTACGCCACCCATTGGGGTCGTCGTACCACTCGGTGCGCCAGGTGAAGTTGTTGAGCGGATCGGGCGTGTAGTTGATGTAGTCGAGTACCCCGATCGAGTGGGCGTCGCAAGTCAGCTTGTTGGTATTGCAATACGCCAGGTTCGGCCCATTGAACGGCACGTTCTGCGGCGAGAATGGCGTACCACCGCCGTTGAAGATGGCCAACGCCTGAGGATTGTTCAGGTTCGGCACATTGTTTTCCGAAAGATAATAGCTCTCGAAGTCGTTGTGCCATTGATCGTTGAACCGGTGGTAGTAGGTGAAGCCGTGCCACTGAAGGTTGTTGTAGCCCCACGCGCCATCATTGAGGCCGTCCAAGCAGGGGTACAAGGTATCCCAGCCGTTGTTCCACTTGTACTGCACACAAAAGGTGGCGGATGGCTGATTACCCGGGTCTTTGTCGTAACGGGTTCCCGGGTACAGCGCGTTGCCCGGCATCAAATTGGGGATCGTGTCGCCCCAGTGCCAGACTGGCGTTTCGGTGCCGTCAGTGATGCCCGTCTGGATCATTAAATTAGGCGTTATCTGCCACGAGGCGACGATACCGGTATTGGTGTAGTTGTCCCAGGTATAGGTCAGCGAGTGGGTATAGGTCAGGTTGTTCGGCGCCAGCTGGGCTTCGATATCGGGGATCGAGATGTACCGCCCGACGCGGATTTCCAACCCTTCAATTAGATGGTTGAACGGCTGCGGCCAATAAAAGTCGGCGTATTCCATCACCGGGTCGTAGCCGTAGATGTTGTTCTTGCCGTTGAACTGGTAGCTCGCGATGCCAAACGAGTTGGTGTAGCGGTAGTTCTCGCCATAGAGGCCCGAGAGCCGGAAGCCCCAGTCGAAGTGGTCGGTTTGCACCGTATCGACCCAGCGGTCGAGATAGAGCACCGCCTGATCGAGCTGCGCGGTGTTCGGCGTATAGGTATAGCCGATCGGCCCGTTACCGCCGGGCTGTTGCTGATTGCTGCTGATATTGAAGCCGCCGTTGATCCAGCCGTAGAGCTGCAAGTGGTTGGCCTGCATCCACTGGCCAAGACTGGTATTGGCGATCGCGACCATAAACGGCGAGTCGGCGCCGTTCGGAACCGTGTCGCCGATGGTTTCCATCGCACCCGTCGGCCAATCGGTGTAGGCCAACGGCGGCACCGTTCCCGGGATACGCGGAAAGCCCGGGGTTTGCGTCGGCCCCGCGTTGGGGTCGGTGGGCGGTCCGGGCTGGCCCCATTCAAGTTTGTAATAGTTCCACATACGCCCGAAGATGTCGTCGCCGAGATAGGCGTCGAGGCATTTGTAGTTGGTGTATGGGCTCACCCCGACGCAGTCGGGCGGCGGGCCGGCCGGCGTTCCGGGCGCGGCCGGCAGCTGCGCGACCAGCGTGGGGGTCGGGCTCGACGGCGTGGCAGCGGCCGTCACCGTTGGCG
>JASHUW010000110.1 GCA_030039815.1 Alphaproteobacteria bacterium | reverse complement strand
ATGCCCAAGCCGATCAAGGGCGACAACGGCTCGGGCATGCACACCCACCAGTCGATCTGGAAGGGCGAGCGCCCGCTCTTCGCCGGTAACCTCTATGCCGACCTCTCCGAGACCGCGCTCTACTACATCGGCGGCATCATCAAGCACGCCAAGGCGATCAACGCCTTCACCAACCCCACCACCAACTCCTACAAGCGGCTGATCCCGGGCTTCGAGGCGCCGGTGCTCTTGGCCTACTCGGCGCGCAACCGCTCCGCCTCGTGCCGCATCCCCATCGTCTCCAGCCCCAAGGCCAAGCGCGTCGAGGTGCGCTTCCCCGACCCCGCCTGCAACCCCTATCTCGGCTTCGCGGCGATGCTGATGGCCGGGCTCGACGGCATCCAGAACAAGATCCACCCCGGCGAGCCGATGGACAAAAACCTCTACGACCTGCCGCCCGAGGAGCTGAAGGACGTGCCCACCGTCTGCGGCTCGCTGCGCGAGGCGCTCGGCGCGCTCGCCGCCGACCACGCCTTCCTCCTGAAGGGCGACGTGTTCACCGCCGACCAGATCGAATCCTATCTCGAACTGCGCTGGGAAGAGGTCTACGCCTTCGAGCACACACCCCACCCCGTCGAGTTCCAGATGTACTATTCGGTCTAAGGCGGGCGCCTCAGCCAGCCCCCTCCCAACCCTCCCCGTGTGCACGGGAAAGGAAGACCCGCAGCACCACCTGCGAGTGGGTGGGGGCCGGCACCGACGCCGCAAGCAAAAAGGGCCGGGAAACTCCCGGCCCTTTTTCTTTCTACTGTCTGCCTCGTTGTCATTCCGGGGCTGGCGAAGCCGGAACCCATGAGCACGGACAGCGAAAGGCGGGCAATGTCGGTGTTCATAAGTTCCCGCTTTCGCGGGAATGACAGGAATGGAACTCGCTCCCCGGGAGTGCAGGAACCAGCTTACTTCTTCTCCACCACCTTGAAGTCGAGCGCGCAGCCGTTCATGCAATAGCGCAGGCCGGTCGGCTTCGGCCCGTCCTCGAAGACATGGCCGAGATGGCCGCCGCATTTCTGGCAGTGCACCTCGGTGCGCACCATGAAGAAGCTGCGATCGGTCGAGGTTTCGACCGCGCCGTCCTTGGGCTCATAGAAGCTCGGCCAGCCGCTGCCGCTGTTGAATTTCGTGTCGCTGTCGAACAGCGGCGCGCCGCAGCCGGCGCAGTAATAGGTGCCCGGCTCGTAGAAATGGTCGAGCGGGCTGGTGCCGGCGCGTTCGGTGCCGTGCTTGCGCAGCACGTGAAACTGCTCGGGGGTCAGCTTCTTCTTCCACTCTTCGTCGCTCATCGCGACATCGAATTCCTTGTCGTTCGCCATGATGCTCCCCATTGCCGCGCTTAAATATCGGCGCTGCCAGGTCTTTCGGAAAGAGGGACTTTCGGGAAGAGGGAGACGGCAGCGCTGTTTAATGAATCCGCTCGCCGCTATCGGGGGTCGGGCGGAGCAGCTCGGCGGTCGAGCGGGCGATCCAGCACCACACGATGCACGATAGTTCGTCGTCGCCGGTGCGCAGCCGCTCGGCCTCGCGCTCGGCCACCTGCAGCGCCTCGCTGCCATGGCGCCGCACGAGCATCAGCGCCGCCTCCCAGATCTTTCGCTCGTTCGTCATCATAACGGTAATTCCCGCGCGTACGCCGGAGTTCCCCTGCCCTTCACGATCCGCCAAAAGGGGCGCCATGCCAAGCTATATATTGTTACATAGCCCGATAACTTATACTGCATCCTGGTTGCGCGGCGTTCAAGCCTCCGTATAATCCCCTGCCATGCCTGACCTTTTCGACAATTTGGCGCGCAAGCTCGACGACACCTATTCCGCCAAGGACATCGAGGTTCTCGAAGGGCTGGAGCCGGTGCGCAGGCGGCCGGGCATGTATGTCGGCGGCACCGACGAGCGGGCGCTGCACCACCTCGCGGCCGAGGCGCTCGACAATGCGATGGACGAGGCGGTTGCCGGCCACGCCTCCCGCATCGAGCTAGAGCTGAGCGCCGAGGGCTGGGTCACGGTGCGCGACAACGGCCGCGGCATCCCGGTCGACGCGCACCCGCGCTTTCCCGACAAATCGGCGCTCGAAGTCATCCTTACCACGCTGCATTCGGGCGGCAAGTTCAGCGGCAAGGTCTACCAGACCTCGGGCGGCTTGCACGGCGTCGGCGTGTCGGTGGTCAACGCGCTCTCCGACGCGCTCTCGGTCGAGGTCGCGCGCGACCGCCGCCTCTGGCGCCAGCATTATGTCCGCGGCGTCCCGCAAGGCCCGCTCGAGGACGCGGGGCCGATCCAGAACCGCCGCGGCACGACGCTCGCCTTCCACCCCGACCCCGAGATATTCGGCGACGATGTCGCGTTTCGCCCGGCGACGCTCTACCGTATGGCGCGCTCCAAGGCGTATCTCTTCCGCGGCGTCGAGATCCGCTGGTGGTGCGACCCCGCCGTCTCGCGCCCGGACGGCGTGCCGCAGGAGGCGCGGCTGCATTTCCCCGGCGGGCTCGGCGATTTCCTCGCCGCGAGCCTCGCCGGGCGCGCGCTCCTCACCCCCCGCCCGTTCCTCGGCAAGGTCGATTTCCCCGATGGCGGCAGCGTCGAATGGGCTGTCGCCTGGCCCGAGGACGAGGAAGACGGCTTCTGCCATTCCTATTGCAACACCATTCCCACCGGCGAGGGCGGCACGCACGAGGCGGGGCTGCGCAACGCGCTGGTGCGCGGCCTCAAGGCGCATGGCGAGCTGATCGGCAACAAGCGCGTCGCCCAGGCGACCGGCGAGGACGTCACCACTGGCGCGGCGATGCTGCTCTCGCTCTTCCTGCGCGACCCGCAATTCCAGGGGCAGACCAAGGAGCGGCTCGCCAGTGTCGAGGCCACCCGCCTCGTCGAGGGCGCGATCCGCGATCATTTCGATCATTGGCTCGGCGCCGACCCGGCGACGACCCGGCTCCTGCTCGACCGCATCTGCGAGCGCGCCGAGGAGCGCCTGTCACGCCGCCAGCAGAAGGAGCTGGCGCGCAAGACCGCCACGCGCAAGCTCCGCCTTCCCGGCAAGCTCGCCGACTGCACCCGGGACAGCGCCACCGGCACCGAGATCTTCCTCGTCGAGGGCGACAGCGCCGGCGGCTCGGCGAAGCAGGCGCGCAACCGCGAGACCCAGGCGATCCTGCCGCTGCGCGGCAAGATCCTCAACGTCGCCAGCGCCTCGGCCGACAAGATGCGCGGCAACCAGGAGATCGCCGATATCCTCCTCGCATTGGGCTGCGGCGCCGGCAACCACTACAAGGAGGAGGCGCTGCGCTACGAGCGGGTCATCATCATGACCGACGCCGATGTCGACGGCGCGCACATCGCCTCACTCCTCATGACCTTCTTCTTCCGCGAGATGCCGCGCCTCGTCGACAACGGCCACCTCTACCTCGCGCTGCCGCCGCTCTACCGCATGACTCAGGGCAGCCTCACCCAATACGCGCGCGACGACGCGCACCGCGAGGAATTGCTGGCCAG
>JASHUW010000109.1 GCA_030039815.1 Alphaproteobacteria bacterium | reverse complement strand
GCTTTACTGGGCGCTGTTCAAGATGAACGGCGTCGAGCTCCTGTCGCCCGACATGCAGAAGCCCGAATTCGACACCGCGAAGATGGGCGAGGTGACCGACCAGCTCGCCAAGGCGACGGCCGGCACGGCGATCAACAAAATCTCCTGGACCGGCCGCTGGGTCGAACCGCTCGGCGCTTTCGCCTCGGGCAAAGTCGGCATGTTGAACGCCCACTCCTCGGCCTATTTCTTCCTCAAAGGCCAGGGCGCCTGGGTCAATCAGGACACGCTGGGTATCGGCGAGCTGCCCGGCAACTGGTCGGTGCCGAGCCTGCACGGGTACGCCATCTCCAAGGGCACCAAGAACCCCGATCTCGCCTGGGCGTTTGTCGATTTTTGCACGGCGAAGAAGCAAGCTCAGGAAATGGCCGATAGCCGGCGCATCCTCACCGCCTTCACGGAGGTCGATAAAGCGCTGGTGTCGCGGCTGGAAAAAGACGAGCCACTTGCCTACGCCGTGTTGAAGACGCAGCTCGAATATACCGACAAGCTCTGCGGCAATTGGCCATTGCCCAACGACAGCCGGGTCAAGGATGCCTTCTACCCAGCGCTGCAAAACGCGCTCTTGGGCCGCAGCGACACCAAGAGTGCCCTCGACGAAGCCAGCCGCAAAGTCGCGCGCGAGCTCCGCCGGGTGTGACCGCCGCGATCTCATGGCTGCACACTCGCAACGCGCGGCAGGCGGCGCTCGTCGCCTGCTTTCTGACGCCGTCGCTGCTGATCTTCCTGCTCTACCGCGTGCTGCCGCTGGCGTGGAACATGGTGCTGTCGTTTCAGGCCTGGTCGCCGCTGCATCCAGCGGTTTGGGTCGGTTGGGACAATTACAGTGAGATGCTCCAGGACGACGATGTTGTCTGGCAGGCGCTATGGAACACGCTGATTTTCATGGGGTCGCAGGTGATCGGCGTGGCGATCGCGCTTGGCATCGCGCTACTCGTCAACAGCGATCTGAAAGGCGCCTCGGTCTACCGCACGATCGTCTTCCTTAGCTATCCGCTGATGACCGTCGCGGTCGCGATCATTTGGCGCTGGATGTATAACGAGCGCGGTGGCCTCATCGATTTCGTGCTGCGCCGATTAGGCCTCATCGACAAGCCGATCGCCTTTCTCGACTCGTTCGGCTGGGCGCTGCCCAGCACGATCGTCGCCAATACCTGGCAGGTGCTCGGCTTTTTCATGATCGTGCTGCTGACCGGGCTGCAAAGCATCCCGCCGCATCTTTATGAGGCGGCGCGGGTCGATGGAGCGCCGGCCTTAGCGCGGCTCTTGCGTATCACCCTGCCGATGATCCGGCCATCGTTGTTTCTCTGCGCGGTCATCGGCATCCTGAACTCATTCGCCGCCTTCGACCTCGTTTACGTCATGACCAATGGTGGCCCCGGCCACGCTACCGAGCTGCTGATCACCTACATCTACAAGGAAGCGTTCAACGACTCGCGGTTCGACTACGCGGCGACCCTGACCGTCGCGCAGTTCGCGGTGCTCTTGCTGCTCGCCTGGCTCGCGCACCGCGCCGCGGGCGGCAATGCCGGGGCGCTCGAATGACCCGCCGCGCCCGCATCCTGCTGGTGCTCCGCCATGCGATCCTGGTAGCGATCGCCGTGGCGATGCTGACCCCGTTCTACTGGGTGCTGAAAACGGCGCTGACCGGCGAAAACATCTATGCCTATCCGCCGAGCATCCTGCCGGTGCATCCGCATCTCTACAATTTTGTCGATGTCTGGTACCTGATCCCGTTCCCCCGCTACCTTCTCAACAGCATTATCGTTTCCTTGCTCTCGGTGGCCGGCAATCTGGTCCTGAATTCGATTGCCGCTTACGCGCTGACGTTGCCTTTTCGGGGCCGGCGCGTGGTGCTGCTGCTGCTTTTGTCCTGCACGCTGGTGCCGTTCCAGGCGACGATCATCCCGGCCTATTTAATCACCGCCCGGCTCGGATTGCTCAACAGCTATCTTGGTCTTGCGCTGCCGCTTATGTCGACGATCGTCTGCATCTTCATCTTCAAGGCGACGTTCGAATCGGTACCGCGCTCGCTGATCGACGCGGCGCGCATCGATGGGCTGGGCGATTTGCGCATCTTAACGCGGGTGTTGCTGCCGCTGTCGACGCCGGCGATCGCCACGAATGTCGTGCTGGCCTTCATCTGGTCATGGAACAATTTCCTGTGGCCGCTCATCATCACCCGCGACGCCAACATGCAGACCCTGCCCTTGGGCCTTGCGCGCTTTTTGTCCTACATGGAGGACACGACCGGCGCGCTTTACGCCTTTGTGTGCATGGTGTTGGCGCCGGGTCTGCTGGTCTTTCTGATGGCACAATCGTCGTTCATGCGCGGGCTGACGGCCGGTGCCACCAAGGGCTGAGATGCGGCTCCGTCGCGTCCTGCTAAGCCGCTTCTTTGTCGTGCCGGTCGTCATCGCGCTGGCCACGGGCGGCTGGAACATCTACGTCTCGCTCCACGCTCATGGGCAGCTCGAGGGACGCGTCGTCGGCACCGACGGACGCCCACTCGCTGGCGTGACCGTAATCCTCTACACCCACGATTTCGTGACGCAGGCGGAAAAGGAACGCACCACGACCGATCGAGACGGCGCGTTCCGCTTCTCCGACAACAACTCGCATCTGATCATGCTGCAGGCGATCGAAGGC
>JASHUW010000108.1 GCA_030039815.1 Alphaproteobacteria bacterium | reverse complement strand
CGCACATCGCTGCGACATAGTCCTCGACCGAGGCAAAGCCGCAGGCGGCGTAGTTCATGCCGACGATCTGGAACGTGCCCCAGCTCGCCGATTGCAGGGCCGCGGCGCGGTCGAGCGCAATCGCCTCGTCCAGCCGGTCGTATTGATGCGCGCCGGGCGCGCCATAGAGCGCGCGGTTCCACGCCGGGGACGAGATGTTGGGATGGGTCGCGTCCCAACGATGCCGGGTCAGCCGACCGAAGAGATGCGCCTCGTAGAGCAGCTTTGGCCGCCTGTCGGGCAGAAACCCGCCGCCGGCGCTTTCGATGTCGCAGACCGCCCATACCGCGGCCGGCTCGCAGCCCAAACGCCGCGCCACGGTCACGACATCGCCGGCGGCAAGCGGCGTCGCCGCTCCCGTGAATTCCATCGGATTGATCCTTTTGTTGAGAGCGATCAACGCGGCGAGGTCGACCCCCACCCGCTCGCTACGCTCACCTCCTTCCCCGCTGGCGGGGGAGGGTTAAGAGAGGGCGGAGAGGAGGTTCAGCGCCGGTTCTGCTTTTCCCCAAGCTCGGCGCGCAGGTCGGAGAGCGACTGCATCACGCGCTCGAGCGCGGCGCGCATCTCCGCCTGGAAGGCGCGATCCTCGTTGCGGCGGTCGTCGAGCTCGCGCTCGGCCTGGGTGAGGCGCGCCTCGTGCGCGGCGAGGGCGACGCGGTATTCCGCGCGTTGCGTGTCGAGATCGTTGCGCAGGCTCAGATAGCCGCCGAGAACGCCGCCGCCGCCGGTGATCAGGACGACGGCCGCCTGCAGCAGGTGACCGAGCGTGATGTCCGGGCTGAAATGCGGATGCAGCATCGCGTTGAAATGCAGGCTCATGACGCCTCGTACACGCCGCTCGCGTAATACTGATGCGTGGCCGGGGTGACGGCGAAGACGATGATCCCGCTCGACTCCGCCACCACCGGGATGAACCCGGTGGTGGTGTCGTAGCCGGGCAACGGCGCGACCGCCAACACCGGATTGGTCGTCGGTACCGAGACGTAGAAATTGGCGCCGCAGGTTCCGAGGCTGGTGATGGTGACGGCGAGCGAGACAAAGGTGGTCTTGCCGAGCGTCTTGTACCGGCCAGAGACCGTGGCCGCCCCGACCGAGCCGCTGCTGCAGGTCAGGGTCGGCGTGTAGCTCGTCCAGGCCGTGCCGGTATCGCCGGTGCCGCCCTGGCTGACCGCGGCGGTGCCGGAAAGATCGCCAAAGCCGGGCTGCGCGCAGTTGGCCGACGCGGTCATCGACCCGTAGCCGGTGTTCCACTGATGCGTCGGGCAGGCGCCGGTCGGCGAATAGCCCTGGGCATGCGCCGGCGCCGACGCGGCCAGCGCCGCCAGCAACAAGGTCAAAGAGGAGAGGAAACGCATCATGCGACGATCCATTGGTTGCTGCCGATGAAAACCACGCGGAGCGCGGCGTAGAGGACGGTGAGCGCGACCGAGGCCGCGCCGTCGATCGTCTGGCCCGAGGGGGCGGCAACGGTCAGCGCGAAACTCCCGGTCGCCGCGAGATACTTGAAGTGGTGCGCCTCGCCGACGCGCGGGCTCGACGGCAGGGTGAAGGTCGTCGCCGCCGGCGTGGTCGGCGTCCAGGCGATGAGGTCGTCGGTGAGGTTGACGCTCTGCGCGCCGGTCGCGGTGACGGTGCGGATGTTGAGCCGCGGCCGGATCACCCAGCCGCCGGCGGTGACGCCGTCCTGCGACTGGAGCGACCAATCATCGGTGTTGAGCACCAATTCGCCCTGCGGGCCGGTATAGGAAGCGACCTGGGACGTGCTGCCGCGCGCCCATTGCACCTGGGTGTGGGACAAGGGGGACTCCGTTTCAGTCGAGCCCGAACTCTCCTTGTCGTTCCCGCGTAAGCGGGAACCCATGAACACAGGCTTCGGCCAAGCCGGCTTCGCACGTGTTCATGGGTTCCGGGTTCATCGCTGCGCGATGCCCCGAAATGACAATCGAGAGGCTAAGGTAGTGACGAGCCGAGGTTGATGTCGTAGCCGGCGGCAGCGGTGATGGGCGCCAGGTCGGCCTGGGCGACGATGGCGGTGCCGACCGTGCCCCAGTCCTGGTCGACGCCGACGGCGAGCGCGGCGATCACGTCGAGCGAGACGCCGCCCGCGCCGTTGAGCGTGTAGCTGTAGGCCGAAACGCCGGCGAGACCCTGCAAGGCCTGGCCGAAAATGTTGAAGCCCGGGAGCTTCAGATAGATCGTCTGGCCGACAAAGCTCGCCGGATAGGTATAGCGGAACAGCGACGGGTCGTTCGGCCCGAACCGGGCAAAAGGTGCGCCCGATGCATGCGCGCCGATCGCGGTGCCGTAGGCGCCGCGCCGCAGATAGGTCAGCGCATATTTGTAGGCGGCGGTCAGCGTCGCGGTCTCGTAGGACAACAGCTCGCCGACGCAGAAGCACAAGGTCACGTAGCCGTCGGCGTCGGCCTGCGCGCCCGACAGCAGTTGGCCCTGCGACAGGGTCAGGTCGACCGCGAGCGTGTCGACGGTGTCGGGGTCGGTCGCGGCGGGCAGCGAAGCGGTCAGCACTCCCTGGCGCGCGCCGCGATAGATCGTGCCGGCAAGGCCGTAGGTATTGC
>JASHUW010000107.1 GCA_030039815.1 Alphaproteobacteria bacterium | reverse complement strand
GATCGCCAGCGGAAAGTTCCACGGCGAGATGCAGGCGAAGACGCCGCGGCCGTGCAGCGCGATGCGGTTGCGTTCGCCGGTCGGACCGGGCAGCACCAGCGGCGCGGCGAAATCGGCACGGGCGCGGGCCGCGTAGTAACGCAGGTAGTCGGCGGCCTCGCGCAGTTCCGACAATGCCGCCGGGATGGTGCGGCCGCCCTCGCGGATGATGAGCGCCATCAGCGCGGCGCGGTCGCGCTCGTAGATGTCGGCGGCGCGCTCGAGGATCGCCGCGCGCTCCATGGCCGGGGTGCGATCCCAGCCCGGCGCGGCGCGGGATGCCGCGGCCAGCGCCGCCTCGACCTGCGCGGCGTCGGCGGTGACGACCCCGCCGATCTGACGGCGCTGGTCGGCGGGGCCGAAGACGAGCTCCGCCCCGCCGGCGATTTCCCCGCCGGCGACGATCGGGCCAGCGGATGCGGGCGTCGCCAAAGCCTGCGCCAGCCCATCGCATAGCTCGGCGAGCGCTTCGCGGTCGGCGAGGTCGATGCCGGCCGAGTTCGCCCGCTCCGGCCGGTAGAGGTCGCGCGGCAAGGGAATATTCGGGTGGGCCTTGGGCTCGGCCTTCGCCAGCGTGGCGACGGGATCGGCGATGATCGCGTCGATCGGCTGGCGCTCGTCGACGATGCGGTTGACGAACGAGGCGTTGGCGCCGTTTTCCAACAGCCGCCGCACGAGATAGGCGAGCAGATCCTCATGGCTGCCGACCGGGGCGTAGACCCGGCAGGGCCGCCCGATCTCGATCAGTTGGTCGTGGAGCGCCTCGCCCATGCCGTGCAGGCGCTGGAACTCCCAGTCTCGGCGCTCGCCAGCGAATTCCAGCACCGCGGCGACGGTGTGCGCGTTGTGCGTCGCGAATTGCGGGTAGATCGCCGCGCCGCCGGCCGCGAACAGCCGCCGGGCGCAAGCGAGATACGAGACATCGGTCGCGACTTTCCGAGTATAGACCGGGTAGGTGGCGAGGCCGCGCTCCTGGGCGCGCTTGATTTCGCTGTCCCAATAGGCGCCCTTGACCAGCCGCACCATCAGCCGGCGCTTCGTGCGCGCGGCGAGATCGGTGAGCCAGTCGATGACCGCCGGCGCGCGTTTCTGGTAGGCCTGCACCGCGAGGCCGAGCCCGTTCCAGCCGGCGAGCGGCGCCATGGCGGCGAGCGCCTCGAACAGGTCGAGCGACAGGTCGAGCCGGTCGGCTTCCTCGGCGTCGATCGTGAGGCCGATGCCGGCATTGCGCGCCCGCTCGGCGAGGTCGGCGAGGCGCGGCAGCAGCTCGCGCATCGCCCGCTCGCGCTGCGCCGCCTCGTAGCGCGGGTGCAGCGCCGACAATTTGACCGAGACGCTGGGCGCCTCTTCGACCGAGCGGCCCGCCGCGGCGTTGCCGATCGCGGCGATCGCGGCGGCATAGGCGGCGTGGTAGCGCTCGGCATCCGCGGCGGTGCGTGCCGCCTCGCCGAGCATATCGTAAGAATGGCGATATTTGCGGTGCTCGGGGCTGCCGGCGCGCTCCAGCGCCTCGTCGATGGTGCGGCCCATGACGAATTGCCGCCTCAAGATGCGCATCGCCGCGAGCACCGCCTGGCGCACCATCGGCTCACCCGAGCGCGCCACGAAGCGCTGCACGGCATGGCCGAGATCGTGCGGCGCGTCCCGGTCGGCGTTGTCTGGGCGCAGCAACCGCCCAGTCAGCATCAGCGCCCAGGTCGAGGCATTGACGAAGAGCGAGCCGGAATGGCCGAGGTGGCTCTGCCAGTCGGCGGCGGCGATCTTGTCGCGGATCAGCCGGTCGATCGTGTCGCTGTCGGGGATGCGCAAGAGCGCCTCGGCCAGGCACATCAGCGCGACACCTTCCGGCGTCGACAGCCGGTATTCATGCAGGAAGGCGTCGATGCCGCCGCGCGGCGGGCCGTTGTCGCGCACTTGAGCGACGAGACGGTGCGCGGTCTCGCGGATGCGCCGGTCGGCTTCCGGCGCGAGCCGCGCGGCGGCGAGGATCAGCGCATCGGCTTCGGTCTCGTCGCGCCGGTTGGCCGCCGCGATCGCCGCGCGCAGCCGGGTTTCGGGCGGCGGCGGATCGGCGAAGACGAGGCTCATGCCGTTAAGGTTGGGTCTTGCGTGCGCCATTGCGAGCGGCGTCGCGTGCTCTTTCGCGGCTCAGCGGAAATCGCGGCTGCGGATGTCGATGAGCGGCTCGTAGAAGTCGCGGGCGGTATAGCCGGGGACGCGTTCGGGAAGGTTCAATGGCGAGCGGCGCGGCGGGTCGAGACCGTCGCGCCCGCGCAGGGTTTTGAGGCGCGGGGTGAGGTCGCGCAGCTCGTCGGCGACGACGTGGATGACGCCTTCCTCGCGCTGCAGCCGGCCGCGGCAGTACAGCAGGGTGGCGCCGAGCGCGACGCGGCGAAAGCGTTCGAGGATCGGCGGCCAGATGATCAGGTTGGCGACCCCGGTCTCGTCCTCGAGGGTGATGAAGATGACGCCCTTGGCGCTGCCGGGACGCTGGCGGATCAGCACCAGGCCCGCGACCTGGACGGGGCGCTCCACCGGCAGGGTCGCGAGCGCGGCGGCGGTGACGATGCCCTCTTCCGTCAATTCGCCGCGCAGGAAGGCGAGCGGGTGGCGCTTCAGGCTGAGGCTGGTGCTCGCGTAGTCCTCGACGACATGCTCGCCCAAGGGCATCGGTGGCAGGAGCGCGGCGGCACGGGCCTCGTTCCCCTCTCCCGCTGTGCGGGAGAGGGTGGCCGCGGGCGTCAGTCCGCGGGCGGGTGAGGGTCTTGCAGAGGCTTGCGCGACGGTACCCTCACCCACCTGCCGCTGAAGTGGCAGGTCCCCCCTCTCCCGCGATGCGGGAGAGGGATTTAAGGCGGCGGCGAACAGCGGCAGCGGGGTTTCGCCCAGCGCCTTCAGCGCCCACAGCCCCTGGCGGCGGTCGAGGGTCAGCGAGCGCAGCGCGTCAGCCGTGGCGAGACGTTCGAGCGCGAGCCGGCCGAGGCCGCTCTTGCGCCACAGCGCCTCGGCGCTCCCATAGCCCTGGCCGCGCGCGGCGACGAGGCGCTCGGCATCGCCCTCGGAGAACCCCTTGATCTGGCGGAACCCGAGGCGCAGCGCAAACCGCGATGCGGCTGGATCGGCGTCGTGCGTCCTTCGAGGCCCTCGGCCCGGCGCCGTGCGCCGGTCCAAGGGCGCCTCAGGATGAGGGATGTTCTTTATGCCATCCCCTAATGTTTCCTCATCCTGAGGCGCGGAGCCCCTTCGAGACGCCGCCTGCGGCGGCTCCTCAGGACAAGGCGGCGCCTCGAAGGACGCAAGGTCGGTCGGGCAATCCTCCAGCGTGCAATCCCAATCGCTGCGATTAACGTCGACCGGCAACACGGTGACGCCGTGCTCGCGCGCGTCGCGGACGATCTGGGCCGGCTGGTAGAACCCCATCGGCTGCGAATTCAAGAGCGCGCAGGCGAAGACCTCGGGGTGGAAGCACTTGATCCAGGCCGAGACGTAAACCAGGAGCGAAAAGCTCGCGGCATGGCTTTCCGGGAAACCGTAGGTGCCGAACCCCTCGATCTGGCTGAAGCAGCGCTCGGCGAAGTCGCGCCGGTAGCCGTTGGCGACCATGCCGTCGATGAACTGATCGCGGAATTTCTCGATGTCGCCGTTGCGCCGGAAGCTCGCCATCGAGCGGCGCAATTTGTCGGCCTCGTCGGCGGAGAAGCCGGCGCCGACCATGGCGATCTGCATCGCCTGTTCCTGGAAAAGCGGCACGCCGAGGGTCTTTTCCAGCACCCGGCGCAGCGCCTCGGAGGGGTATTCGACCGGCTCGATGCCGTTGCGGCGGCGCAGATAAGGGTGGACCATGTCGCCCTGGATCGGCCCCGGTCGGACGATCGCGACCTCGATCACCAGATCGTAGAATTGCCGGGGCTTGAGCCGCGGCAGCATCGACATCTGGGCGCGGCTCTCGACCTGGAAGACGCCGACCGAATCGGCCTTCGACAGCATGTCGTAAACCTCGGGCCGCTCGGGCGGGATCGTCGCCAGCTCGAGCCGCTCGTCCTTGTGCCGCGCGATGAGGTCGAACGCCTTGCGCACGCAGGTCAGCATGCCGAGCGCGAGGATGTCGATCTTCAAGATGCCGAGCGCGTCGAGGTCGTCCTTGTCCCATTCGATGACGGTGCGATCCTCCATCGCCGCGTTCTCGATCGGCACCAGCTCGGAGAGCGGGCCGCGGGTGATGACGAACCCGCCAACATGCTGCGACAGATGGCGCGGGAAACCGATCAGCGCGCCGGCGAGGTCGAGCGCCAGGCGCAGGTTGTGGTCGGCGGGATCGAGCCCGGCCTCGCGCACGCGCTCGTCGCGCAGCCGCTCGCTCGACCAGCCCCACACCATGCCGGAAAGCGCGGCGACGACATCGCCCGACAGCCCCATCACCTTGCCGACCTCGCGGATCGCGCTGCGCGAGCGGTAGGTGATCAGCGTCGCGGCGAGCCCGGCATGGTCGCGGCCATAGCGCTGATAGACGTACTGGATCACCTCCTCGCGCCGCTCGTGCTCGAAGTCGACATCGATATCGGGCGGCTCGCCGCGTGCGGCGCTGATGAAGCGCTCGAACAGCACATCGATCTTCTCGGGGTCGACCGCGGTGATGCCGAGGCAGTAGCACACCACCGAATTGGCCGCCGAGCCGCGGCCCTGGCAGAGGATGTCCCGGCTCCGGGCAAAGGTGACGATGTCGTGGACGGTGATGAAATAGCGCGCGTAATCGAGCCGCTCGATGAGCGCCAGCTCGTGCTCGATACGCGCGCGGACGGCAGCGGGGATGGCTGAAAGGTCGAGCGGGGTCTCGGGGGAGCTGTCTTGCGTCCTTCGAGGCCCTCGGCCCGGCGCTGCGCGCCGTTCCGAGCGCGCCTCAGGATGAGGGATGTTCTTTATGCCATCAAAAAAATCCTCATCCTGAGGTGCGAAGCGAAGCTGAGCCTCGAAGGACGCATCGGCGGTTTGGCAGCCAAACTTCTCGATCGCGCCTTCCCAGGCGAGCTGCGCGAGGCGCTGCTGCGGGGTCATGCCGGGCGGCACCGGGACTTCGGGATATTCGTAGCGTAATTCGCCGAGGCTGAAGCGGCAGCGCTCGGCGATCTCGACGCTCGCCGCGAGCGCCGCCGCTGGAACTCCCATGGGGCCGCGGAAGAGGCGTGCCATCTCGGCGGCCGGTTTCAGGTGGCGCTCGGCATTGGCCGCGAGGCGGAAGCCGGCCTCGGCAATCGTGCAATGCTCGCGGATGCAGGTCA
>JASHUW010000106.1 GCA_030039815.1 Alphaproteobacteria bacterium | reverse complement strand
GACCCGCGGCTCGAAGCCTCGGTGGGCAGCGACGTGCGCGACCGCGACACGCTCACCCTCACCTATGACGGCATCGTCGCCGGCAGCTATCAGGTTCCGCCCGACATCGACGGCTATGCCGGCGGCGAGATCGTCGCCGACATCATCGCCGCCGCGAAGAAGGCCTCGGCGCGCGTCCGCGCTCTGCCCGAGGACACGATCGACAAGGCCGTGTTCGACGGCATGACCGGAGCGCTCGACCGCTTCTCGCGCTATGCCCCGCCGGACGAGGCGCGCGACCAGCGCGCGGCGCGCGATGGGTTCGGCGGCATCGGCGTGACGCTGGAAACCGCGAGCAACGATTTCAGCATCACCGCGGTCAGCGAGAACAGCCCGGCGGAGCGCGCCGGCCTCAAGGTCGGCGACCGGATCGTCGCGATCGACGGCACGTCCGTCGCCGGGCGCCAGCCGACCGATCTCATCCATCAGCTGCGCGGTCCGATCGGCAGCATTGTCGGCCTGACGATCGCGCGGCCAGGCGTCCCCGGCACCCGCGACTACAAGATCGAGCGCGCGCTCGTCGTCGTCCCGACGGTGACCGCGACGCGCGATGGCAACATCGCGATCTTCCATGTCGCGAGCTTCAACCAGAGCACGACGCAGCGCGTCACCGAGGGGATCGTCGAGGCCGAGCGCCAGGTGCCGGGCGGAAAGCTCGCCGGGATCGTGCTCGATCTGCGCGGCGACCCGGGCGGGCTGCTCGACCAGGCGGTGAGCCTCTCCGACCTGTTCATCAGCAAGGGGCCGATCATCGCGACCACCGGCCGCCACCCGGCGAGCCACCAGTATTTCGCCGCCACCGGACACGCCATCGCGCCTTCGACGCCGATCGTCGTGCTGGTCAACGGCGGCTCGGCCTCCGCCTCGGAGATCGTCGCGGCCGCGCTGCAGGATGTCGGACGGGCGGTGGTCGTCGGCAGCTCGTCCTACGGCAAGGGCACGGTGCAGACGGTGATGCGGCTGCCCAATGACGGCGAGTTGACGCTGACCTGGGCGCGGCTCGTCACCCCGTCGGGCTATTTCCTGCAGCAACATGGCGTGGTGCCGACGTTGTGCACGGCCGGCGTCGGCGACCGCGACACCGCGGTCGATACCGTGCTGCACCGGCCGGTGGACGCCGCCGACGCCGATGCCTCGCGGCCGCGCGCCTCGTTGAACGACGCGGCCTGGGCGGCGCTGCGCAAGAGCTGCCCGGCCGAGACCACCTCGCCGGCGCTCGACCTCAAGGTCGCCGAGCGGGTGCTGTCCGACCCGGCGCGTTACGCGGCGGCGCTGGGTGCGATCCATCCTTCCGGCGCCTCGGCCGCGCCGCCGGGCGTGCCCACCGCCGACGCCGGCTTGACAGCGAGGGGCGGCGGACTATCTTCGCCTCCACGAACGCCCTGAGCCTCGCGAGATTCGGCAATGGCCAAGACCAACACCGTCCAGATCAAGCTCGTCAGCAGCGCCGATACCGGCTACTTCTACGTGACGAAAAAGAACCCGCGCACCAAGACCAACAAGCTCGAACTGAAGAAGTTCGATCCGGTCGCGCGCAAGCACGTCATCTTCAGGGAAGCGAAGATCAAATAAAAATGGCCGGCAAGCGCCGGCCATTTCGCGTCACGAGGCGACCGCGAGCGGCGGCGGCATGACCGCGCCGTCCTGAGCGACGACCTTGTTCCGGCCGCTGTTTTTCGCCTGATAGAGCGCGTCGTCGGCGCGCTGCAACAACGCATCGACCGTATCGCCCGATTGGGCCACCGCAACCCCGATGCTGATGGTGACCTGCACGCTGTCGCCGGTTCCATGCATGAGAAATGGCTCGCCGGCCACCGATTTACGCAGACGCTCGGCAACCATGGTCGCGGCTTGCAGCGGCGTCTCGGGCATCACCACGACGAACTCCTCGCCGCCGAGCCGCGCCACCAGATCGATACTGCGCACGCCGCGCAGGGCGCGGTCGGCAAGCTGACGCAGCGCGTCGTCGCCGCCCGGATGGCCGAACTTGTCGTTGACCTGCTTGAAGTGGTCGACATCGAACATCATCAACGACGTATCGGCGGCGCCGTCATTGTTGACCCGCGCGACCAGCTCCTCGAGATGCGCCACGACGTAGCGGCGGTTGTAGAGGCCGGTCAGTTCGTCGGTCAGCGCCAGCGACAGGCTGCGGCGATAGTTTTCCCGCAGCCGGTCCTGCAGCCGCTTGCGCCGCACCTGGCTGCGTACGCGCGCCAGGAGCTCGTTGCGGTCGACCGGACGGATCAGATAGTCGTTGGCGCCGAGATCGAGCCCCTTGGCGAGTCGCGGCAATTCGCCCTCGTCGGCCAACAGCAGGATGGGCAACTGGCGGAACGGCTCGCTGGCGCGCCATTGCGACACCAGGCGCAGCGGGTCGCCGTCCGGCATCGACAGGCTGAGGATGATCAGCTCGACCGCTTCGTCGAGCGTCGCGTTCGCCTCGTCACCGCTGCCGACCTGGCGCACGCTCTGGGCCAGCGGCGACAGGGTCTCGGCGATACGCGATGCGCCGAAGCCCTGCTGTTCGACGAGCAGGATATGGGCGCCGGTAATGGCTTCGGCGTGCTCGCCCGATTCTTCCGGGTTGCCAAAGCGGCCGCAAATCTCTTCGCGCAGGCGCAGCTCTTCCATCATCCGCTTGAGCCGCACCAGCGAGCGGACGCGGGCGAAGAGCGCAATGTCGTTGACCGGCTTGGTGAGGAAATCGTCGGCGCCGGCCTCAAGGCCGCGCAAGCGGTCGGCGATGTCGCTCAGCGCCGTCACCATCACGACCGGGATGTCGGTGGTGCGCGGGTTGGCCTTGAGCCGCCGACACACCTCGAACCCGTCCATGCGCGGCATCATCACGTCCAAAAGGATGATGTCGGGCAGTTCCGCCTCGGCCAGATCGAGCGCCGTCGGCCCGTTGAAGGCCGGAATCACCTGGAAATATTCGCTCGACAGTTTGGCTTCGAGCAGCTTGACGTTGAGCTCAACGTCGTCGACGACGAGCACGCGAGCAGTCATGGCAAAGCCGCCGGTCTAGGGTTGATCGGAAGCGGCGCGGTCACGCGAGGAAACGCTCGACGGTACGCAGGAAGCTGGCGACCGAGATCGGCTTGGCGATGTACGCTTCGCAGCCGCCGCCGCGGATCTTTTCCTCATCGCCCTTCATCGCGAAGGCGGTTACGGCGATCACCGGAATCCCGCGCAAATCGTCGTCTTCCTTCAGCCACTTGGTCACTTCGAGGCCGGAAATCTCGGGCAGCTGGATATCCATCAGGATCAGGTCGGGCCGATGCTGGCGCGCCAGCTTCAAGGCCTCGACCCCATCGCGGGTCTGCAGCGTATTATAACCGTGTGCTTCCAGCAGGTCGTTGAAAAGCTTCATGTTGAGATCGTTGTCTTCGACGATCAGCACCTTTTTCGAGCACTGCTTGTCGGGACCACGATCCCCATTCACAAGTTCCAACGTCATTCTCGTATGACCCCACAGATGGCGCCGATCGGGGGAACCCGA
>JASHUW010000105.1 GCA_030039815.1 Alphaproteobacteria bacterium | reverse complement strand
CCGCGACAAAAAGCCCTCTTATTAAAGCCGCCACCGGATGGGGTGAGTTCCCCACACGCCCCGAACGGAGGGAGGTACCCATGACCGCTAAGCGCAGTTTCGACGCGCGTTTCCGGAAATGGCATGTCAGCGAAGAAGCCACAATCGAACATTTGGTTAGATCACTTGCCCCCGCAGAACCGCATGTCGATACCCGTGTCCACGACGCCATGACCCACACGGGTCTCTTCGTCGAGGCGCAGGTCCGCAAGACCTGGAACAACCCAGTCATCGGCCTCGCGATCTTCTGATCCGAGGCTTTTTTCATTTTTAACGGCGGGCGGCCGTAACGGCCGACGAGGCGGAGTATTGCGGCAATGTCGCAGCCGTCCCGCGACCGTTGAATTGACCGGCATCGCGCCCTTACATAGGTTCGCCGCAACGCACGCGGGCAGGCCTGCCTCGTGCGTTGAGTGCTGACGAATGGGCGAAAGGAAGAGCGCGATGCAGCCGACCCGCCGGCCGGTCAATCCTTGTTTCTCGTCGGGGCCTTGCGCCAAGCGGCCGGGTTGGTCGCCACAGGCGCTGTCAAAGGCACTGGTCGGTCGCTCGCACCGTTCGTCGGTCGGTCTCGCACAATGCGTCGAAGTTATCGAGCGCTCACGCGCGCTGTTGCAAATCCCGGCCGACTACAAAATCGGCATCGTTCCCGCCTCCGATACCGGCGCGGTCGAGATGGCGCTGTGGTCGCTGCTCGGCGCGCGCGGCGTCGATCTGTTGTCTTGGGAGAATTTCAGCGAGACCTGGGTCGACGATGTTGCCAACCATCTGAAGCTCACCGACATCCGCAAGTTTCAAGCGCCGTATGGCAAGATCACCGACCTCTCGTCGGTGTCCCCGGATCGCGATGTGGTGTTCGTGTGGAATGGCACGACCTCGGGCGTGCGTGTGCCGAACGGCGACTGGATAGCCGCCGATCGCGCGGGCCTCACGATCTGTGACGCGACCTCAGCGGCCTTTGCGATGCGGCTGCCCTGGGACAAGCTCGATGTCGTCACCTGGTCGTGGCAGAAGGCGCTGGGCGGCGAGGCCGCGCATGGCATGATCGCGTTGAGCCCACGCGCGGTCGAGCGGCTCGAAACCTACACGCCGCCCTGGCCGCGGCCGAAAATCTTCCGCATGACCAGCAAGGGTAAGCTGATCGAAGGATTGTTCCGGGGCGAGACGATCAACACGCCGTCGATGCTGTGCATCGAGGACGCGCTCGACTCGCTGAAATGGGCAGAGAGCGTCGGCGGGCTCGACGGCTGCGTCGCGCGAGCCGAAGCCAATCTCGCCGTGGTCAAGGAGTGGGTGGCGCGTGCGCCATGGGTCGAGTTCCTGGCCGAGGATCCGGCGACGCTCTCCTGCACTTCGCCCTGCATCATGATCACCGACCCGTGGTTCCAGAGCCTCGATCCCGAGACCCGCTTCACCACTAACCGGCGGATGCTCGCGCGGCTCGATAAGGAAGGGGTCGGCTATGACCTCGCGACGCACCGCGCCTCGCCGCCGGGCATTCGCATCTGGACCGGTGCGACGGTCGAGACGAGCGATGTCGAAGCGCTGCTGCCCTGGCTCGACTGGGCCTGGGAGCAGGAACGCGACGCTGCCAAGGCCGCTTAAGGCCCGCCGCAGAGAACGCCGCGGCGACGCAGAGTACGCGGTGCGTCTAAACCTCCTCAGCGCTGCCTCCGCGATCTCTGCGGTAAGAAAATTGCTCGGCGTCCGCCGGCTATTGCTTGTTGAGGTATTCGATGCCCAAGGTGCTTATCGCTGACGAATTGAGCCCGCGCGCCGTCGCGGTCTTTGCCGAGCGCGGAATCGAGGCCGACGTCGCGGTCAGCCTCAAGCCCGACGCGCTGACCGCGCGGATCGGTGCCTATGACGGGCTCGCCGTGCGCTCGGCGACCAAGGTCACCGCGCCGCTGCTCGCCGAAGCGCGGGCGCTAAGGATCGTCGGCCGCGCCGGAATCGGCGTCGACAACATCGATGTCGCCGCTGCGACGCAGCGCGGCATCGTCGTGATGAACACGCCCTACGGTAATGCCATCACCGCCGCGGAGCACGCGATCGCGATGATGTTCGCGCTCGCGCGGCAAATCCCGGCAGCCGACCGCTCGACCCAGGCGGGCAAATGGGAGAAGTCGCGCTTCATGGGGGTTGAGCTCTCCGGCAAAACGCTCGGCGTGATTGGCTGCGGCAATATCGGCGCGATCGTCGCCGACCGCGCGCACGGGCTGAAGATGCGCGTGGTGGGCTACGACCCGTTCCTGTCCGAGGAGCGCGCGGTAGCGCTCGGTATCGAGCGCGTGACGCTTGACGAGCTTCTGGCTCGGTCCGATTTCGTGACGCTGCACACGCCGATGACTGATGCCACTCGCGGCATGCTCGATGCGAACGCGCTGGCGAAGCTCAAGCCTAGCGCGCGGCTCATCAATTGCGCGCGCGGCGGGCTGATCGTCGAGGAAGATCTTGCCGCGGCGCTCGATAAGGGCATCGTCGCCGGGGCCGCCATCGATGTCTTCGTCGAGGAGCCAGCGACCGCCAACCCGCTCTTCGGCCGCGACAATGTCGTCGCCACGCCGCATCTTGGCGCCGCGACCGCCGAGGCGCAGGAAAATGTCGCGGTGCAGATCGCCGAGCAGATGGCCGATTTTCTGCTGACGGGTGCGGTGACCAATGCCGTGAACATGCCCTCGCTCTCCGCCGAGGATGCGCGGCGCCTGAAGCCTTACATGAAGCTGGCCGAGCAAATCGGCAGCTTCGCCGGGCAGCTGACCGATAGCGGCATTAAATCAGTGTCGGTGGAATACGAAGGCGCAATCGCCGAGTTCAATGTGAAGCCGCTGACCGCGACTGTGCTCGCCGGGTTGCTGGCGCCGCAACTCGCCTCGGTCAACGTCGTCAACGCGCCCGTTATCTGCCGTGAGCGCGATATCAGAGTGAGCGAAACATTGCAGCCCGAGCCCGGCGACTACCAGATGCTGATGCGCATCACGGTGACCGGCGAGACCGGTACCCGCTCGATTGCTGGCACCGTGTTCGCCGGCGATAAGCCACGGCTGGTCGCGGTCGAGGGGATGCCGCTCGAGGCCGAACTTGGCGAGCATGTGCTGTTCGTGCGTAATCTCGACAAGCCAGGCTTTATTGGTGCGCTCGGCAATGCCTTGGGGGCGGCGTCGATCAACATCGCGACGATGCACTTGGGCCGTACGGCGCCCGGCCAAGACGCGATTTGTCTTGTCGAAGTGGATCAGTTGCTTCCCGCCGAAGTACTCGACAAGGTTCGCGCGTTGCCTCATGTCGTGCAGGTTAAATCCATGAAATTCTGAGGGCCGGAAATGCGAAACCCCGGCCGGGGGTAGGCCGGGGTTTCGAGTTCCGTCGACGTGGGCGGAACTGGGCTTGCACCGTCGAGGGTGGGGGAAGTGACGATGCACCCAGCATTCTGTAAGCAATCTCAAAAAGATGCAATAGTCATGCGGCAATTCAACCGTCTGATTGTAGTTAAGGAAGTCTGATTCGCGTCCTGCGAGCGTTGATTGCGGCGAAATCTGCGATAGAGGGTCGATCATCTCGACGGTTAATTGCGATTGCGGCGCCGGACTGAGATGCGTTCTTCCGCCGACTTGATCGGCAGCAGCTCATCGGCACGCGCCTGTAACATTGCCTTGATCGCCGGCAAAGGCCGCATTTTTGCAGCAGACCAATCGCTTTCTTGAGGCGGCCGAGGCAATATCGCCCTCATGAACGATGCGCCGCAAACTGCTTTGTTGCCGACCGGGCTCTACGATCTGCTGCCACCCGTGGCCGAGCGCGAGGCCGAGGTGACGGGACGACTGATGGCGGTGCTGACCTCGCACGGTTACGAGCGGGTCAAGCCGCCGCTCGTCGAGTTCGAGGAGACGCTTCTGGCGGGCGCCGGCGCGGCGATGAGCGGTGACAGCTTTCGCACCATGGACCCGACGTCGCACCGCATGGTCGCGGTGCGCGCCGACATGACGCCGCAGGTCGCGCGCATCGCCGCCACCCGTCTCGGCCATCGACCGCGCCCGCTGCGGCTGAGCTACGCGGGGCAGGTGCTGCGGGTGAAAGGCTCCGAAGTGCGTCCGGAGCGCCAGTTCGGCCAGGCCGGTGCGGAGCTGATCGGCGCGGAGGGGCCGGCGGCGGATGTCGAGGTCATCGCCGTGGCCGCCGAGGCACTGCTCGGCGTCGGGGTTCCGAATCTGTCGGTCGACCTCACAATGCCGACCTTGGTTCCGGCGATCGCCGAGGAGTTCGACATCGCGATGGGAAAGCGTGCTGCCTTGCGCGCTGCCCTTGACCACAAGGATACCGCCGCCGTCGCCGCGCTTGCGGGGCGCGCTGGCCCCTTGCTGACCGCGCTGGTATCTGCGGCGGGGGGAGCGGCGGTGGCGCGGCCCGCGCTCGCCGCGCTCGACCTGCCGAGCCGCGCGTGTGCCGAGCGTGATCGGCTGGGTGCGGTCCTCGATGGCTTGACGTCCATCATGCCGACGCTGATGGTCACGGTCGATCCGGTCGAAAATCGTGGTTTCGAATACCACACCGGCATCAGCTTCACGTTTTTCGCTAGGGTCGAGGCTCGGCGCGGCGCGCTCGGCGAGTTGGGCCGGGGCGGGCGCTATGATGCTGGCGATCCGGCAATGCCCGAGCCGGCGACCGGCTTTACGCTCTATACCGACATGATCCTATCGACCTTGCCCGATATGCGGCTGCGGCGCCGGCTTTTATTGCCGCTGGGCACCGATCCGGCGATCGCGGCCTCACTGCGCGATCCTGCGCAGGGAGGATGGATCACGGTCGCGGCTCTGGCGCCGACGGATGATTGGCAGGCTGAGGCTGCGCGCCTCGGCTGCGGTCACGTGCTCGAAGCCGGCCGGCCGGTGCCGCTGCGCGAGCGGCGTTCGTAGCGCCGCAGGGAGAAACGCATGGCCAATGTCGCGGTAGTCGGCGCCCAATGGGGCGACGAAGGCAAGGGCAAGATCGTCGACTGGTTGTCGGAGCGCGCCGAGATCGTCGTGCGCTTTCAGGGCGGCCACAATGCCGGGCATACGCTTGTCATCCATGACGTCGAATACAAGCTGAGCCTGCTGCCGTCCGGGGTGGTGCGCGGCAAGCTGTCGATCATCGGCAACGGGGTTGTGGTCGACCCATGGGCGCTCATCGCCGAGATCGACACGATGCGCGGCAAAGGCCTGAACATCACCCCGCAAAACCTGAAGCTGGCCGACAATGCGGCGCTGATCCTGCCGTCGCACGGCGCGCTCGACCGGGCGCGCGAGGAGCGGCGCGGCGACAAGAAGATCGGCACGACCGGGCGCGGTATCGGCCCCGCCTATGAGGACAAAGTCGGCCGCCGCGCGATCCGCGTCTGCGACCTCGCCGACCCGAACGCGCTCGAAGATCGCGTTGATGAGGTGCTGCTGCACCACAATGCATTGCTGCGCGGGCTCGACGCGCCGCAGGTGAAACGCAAGGAGCTGCTCGCGTCGCTGCGCGAGGTGGCGCCGAAAGTGCTGCCCTTTGCCGAGGCAACCTGGCGCATTCTCGACGACGCGCGCCGTGCCGGCCGGCGCATCCTCTTCGAGGGGGCGCAGGCGGCGATGCTCGATGTCGATCACGGCACCTACCCTTATGTGACCTCGTCCAACACGTTGGCCGGACAGGCGGCCGCGGGTTCGGGCATCGCGCCGGCGGCGATCGGCTTCGTGCTCGGCATCACCAAGGCCTACACGACGCGGGTCGGCAGCGGCCCGTTCCCGACCGAGCTCAAGGACGAGATCGGCCAACAGCTCGGCGATCGGGGACGCGAGTTCGGCACCGTCACCGGCCGGCGCCGGCGCTGCGGCTGGCTCGATGCCGTGATGGTGCGGCAGGCGATCAAGATGGGGGGGATCGACGGGATCGCGCTCACCAAACTCGATGTCCTCGATACGTTTGACGAGATCAAGGTCTGCACCGGCTATCGCCGCAGCAATCAGCGTTACGACTACCTGCCGCCCGGCGTCACCGCGCAGGCCGAGATCGAGCCGATCTACGAGGACTTCGCCGGCTGGCGTGAAAGCACGCGCGGCGCCCGCTCCTATGCCGACCTGCCGGCGAACGCGATCAAATACATCCGGCGTGTCGAGGAGCTGATCGGCGCTCCGGTGACCATGCTCTCCACCAGCCCCGAGCGCGAAGACACCGTACTGGTGCGCGACCCGTTCGCTGATTGATTTTCGTAATCGGAGTAATAGACAATTCGGACGCTGAGCAGGCGGCTTTCCCGATGGCGCAAGAGACCGACAATCAGAAGACAGAGATATCGCCGGAGGCATTGTCGGAGAGGGAGGCCCGGGAGCGTCGGCGACGGCGATCGCCCGGCTCAAGGGGTTCAGAAAAGGCCAAACGCTCGGAATGCCAATCAAAGACGCGATCAATGAGGGCGGGATGGGCGGTTCAAGCGGTTTCTTGAGCCTGATTGACAAATGCTCATTATGAGCATAATTAATCGATGGTCTTATGGCTAAAGCCAAACCGCATCCGCGCGAGCGCGTCGGCCTGATGCCCGAGTTCTTCTCTCCCTACAGCCACCAGTTCGTTCGCCTCGCGACCTGCGTGCCGCAGGTCGCGGTCGCCGACCCGGTCAAGAATGGTGGCCAGGTCGCCGCACTGATCGATCAAGGCCATCGTGACGGCGTCGCGGTGATGCTGTTCCCGGAATTGTGCCTCTCCGCTTATGCAATCGACGATCTTTTGTTTCAGGATGCGCTGCTCGGCGCGGTGGTCGAGCAGATCGGCCGGCTGATCGCGCTGAGCCGCGAGCGGTTCCCCGTCATCGTCGTCGGCGCGCCGCTGTGCTGGCGCGGGCGGCTCTACAATTGCGCGGTCGCCATCCACCGCGGCCGGCTGCTTGGCATCGTGCCGAAAATTTATTTACCGAACTACCGTGAGTTCTACGAGCGCCGGCATTTTACCTCGGGTGAGTCGGTGCGCGGTGAGGTCATGACGCTGGCGGGGCAGGATGCGCCGTTCGGCATCGATCTGCTGTTCACGGCGACGGGTCTGAGCGCTTTCACCTTCCACATCGAGGTGTGCGAGGATTTGTGGGTGCCGCAGCCGCCGAGCGGCTTGGCCGCGGCGGCCGGGGCTGAGATCCTGCTCAACCTGTCGGCCAGCAACATCACGATCGGCAAGGCGCAAATGCGGCGTCTTTTATGCGCGTCGCAGTCGGCGCGCTGCATCGCAGCCTACGCCTATTCCGCGGCCGGTTTCGGCGAGTCGACGACTGACCTCGCCTGGGACGGCCAGGCGGGGATTTTCGAGATCGGCGACGACCTCGCCGAAACCGAGCGGTTCAGCGCCCAGGCGGAGATCGCGGTGGCCGATATCGATCTCGGCCGCATCCGGCAGGACCGGATGCGCATGAACACGTTCGGCGACAATGCCCGGTTGATCATCGAGGCCGCGCCGCCGTTCCGCCGCGTCGCGTTCGCGTTCGAGGCGCCCCAGGGCAAATCGGCGCTGCGCCGCCGGGTCGAGCGATTCCCGTTTGTCCCGTCCGATCCGGCGATGCTGCGCGAGAATTGCTACGAAGCCTACAACATCCAGGTCCAGGGACTGGCGCAGCGCCTGTCGGCGACCGGACTCAAAAAACTGGTGATCGGCGTCTCCGGCGGCCTCGACTCGACCCAGGCTCTGATCGTCGCGTGCCGGACGATGGACCGGCTCGGGCTGCCGCGAAAAAACGTGCTCGCCTATACCCTTCCCGGCTTTGCGACGAGCGAGGGAACCAAGGCGAATGCCTGGCGATTGATGAAGGCGCTTGGCGTCACCGGCGGCGAGATCGACATCCGTCCGGCCGCCAATCAGATGTTCGCCGATATCGGCCACGCAGCGGGGCGCGGCGAGAAGCATTACGACGTGACCTTCGAGAACGTGCAGGCCGGGTTGCGCACCGACTATCTCTTCCGGCTCGCCAACCACAATGGGGCGCTCGTGGTTGGCACCGGCGACCTGTCCGAGCTCGCGCTCGGCTGGTGCACCTATGGCGTCGGCGATCACATGTCGCACTACAACCCCAACGCCTCGGTAGCGAAGACGCTGATCCAGCATCTGATCCGCTTTGTCGCGCATAGCGGCGATGTCGACGAAGAGACGATGCGCATCCTCGATGACATCCTCGCGACCGAGATCTCGCCCGAGCTCGTGCCGGCCGGTGAGGATGGCCTGATCCAGGCGACCGAAAGCTTTGTCGGGCCTTATGCGCTGCAAGATTTTACGCTGTTCTACGTGACGCGCTTTGGCTTCGCGCCGTCGAAGGTCGCCTATCTAGCGTGGAATGCCTGGCACGACGCGGCGAGCGGCGAGTGGCCGGCGAATACGCCGGAGAGTGCGCATCGAGCGTTCGACCTTGGCGAGATCAAGCGCTGGATGCGAATATTCCTGACACGGTTTTTCGAGCAGAGCCAGTTCAAGCGCTCGGCGCTGCCGAATGGGCCGAAGATTTCATCAGGTGGCTCGCTGTCGCCGCGCGGTGATTGGCGGGCGCCTTCCGACTCGCACGCCGCGACCTGGCTTGCCGAGCTCGAACGGGGTGTTCCAGACGTCTGAGATATTGTTGCGCCTGCGCGAGCTGGCTGGCGAGGCGGCGCGCCTGGGACCGACGTTGCCGCTCGGGCTGGCGTTGGCGCTCGCGCTGATCGAAGCGGTGGTGCTTCCCTCGCGTTATTGGGCCAAGGGCGCCTGGGCGGCGGCTGTCGTGCTGGTCGGTATCGCCGCGGCTACGCTGCTCCACTGGGAGCAAGTATTGAGCGGCAACGCGGCCGCTGATCGACTTACCGCGCGGCTCGCGGCAGAGGCGGAGGCGCTGCACGGCTTGTGGTCACAGTGGGATGCGCTGTCGAAGTCGCTGCCCGCGCCCTCCGGCGACAGCCCGCCGGGATCGTTCGACAATGTCGATGATGCGCTCGCGTCGTTGAGCGGCAAGGTCGCGGCCGTCAAACAGCAGATCGCGGCGCTCAAGGCCGGCGAGACGGCGCGCTCGATCGACGCGGCGACCGCAGTCAAGCTCGCCGATTATTTGCGCCAATACGGCAGTTACCGGGTTGTCGTTTCATGCGTGCCGAGCGATGTCGAGGCTTACGGCTATGCCACGCAGCTCGTTGATATCCTCAAATCAGCCGGCTGGGACGCCGGCGGCCCGGAGCAGACCGCGAACGTGGTGGGAGGGACGGCGATGGGGATCACCGTCTTCGACCGCGATCCGGGCGCGCCAGGCGCGGCCAAGATCCTGATCGACGCCTTCAAGCAATTCGATATCCCGCACCAGGTCGGCGTCACCGCCGCGTATGCTGCTCCCGACGATGCGACGGCCGAGCTGTTCGTCGCGAAGAAGCCCTAACGAGGAGGAAGAATATGGCGGCGGCCGGCCGCGTCCATCTGAGCGTCGACGACGCCCGCAGCCTCGGCGAGCGGGCGATGCGCGGCATCGGCTATGACGCTGAGGAAGCGCGTATCATCACCGACCACGTGATCGACGCGGCGCTTTGCGGCTATGAATATTCAGGTCTGGCGAAGCTCCTCAACGTCCCCGAGCACCGCCGCTTCGACCTGCCGCGCCAGCCGATCCGCCTGATCCGGGAAACCGAAGTCTCGGCGCTTTACGATGGCGGCAACAACAACGGGATGCTCGCGCTCTACCACGTCGCGCGCGCGACGATCGACAAGGCCAAGGTGCACGGTATCGCCCTTGTCGGCGTCACCAATACTTGGATGAGCGGGCGTAACGCATACTTCGTCGAGATGATCGCGCGTGAGGGCTATGTCGCGATCCATACCGCATCGAGTGGCGGCGCGGTTGCGCCGTTGGGCGGGATCAAGCCGATCCTCGGGACCAACCCGATCGCCTTCGCGATTCCGACCGAAGACGGGCCCTTGGTCCTCGACATGGGCACCTCCGCGTTCATGGCGACCGAGCTGCAATTGCGCGTGCGCCGCAACGAGGCCTTGCCGGAGGGGGGCGCGATCGATTGCGACGGTCGGCCGACGACCGATCCGGCGGCGGCACGGGCCGGCGCGCTCCTACCGTTTGCCGGCTACAAGGGGTTTGGGCTCGGGCTCGTGGTTCAGGCGCTCGGGGTTTTGGGGGGCGCGGGCATGGTGACGGGCGCGCAAGACGGCTACCTGTTCATCGCCTTTCGGCCCGACCTGCTGATCCCGCTCGAACAGTGCAAGCGCGA
>JASHUW010000104.1 GCA_030039815.1 Alphaproteobacteria bacterium | reverse complement strand
CGCCCTCTCGTATCGTCAAGGAACGGCGCGCGACATTCCGCGCGACGCCGGCGCAGCTGAAAAAACGTCCCGCCACAAAAACGCGATGGAACAACCTGCTACTTGCCGGCGATTATGTCGATACTGGCTTGCCGGCCACGATCGAAGGCGCTATTCGCTCTGGTCTTGCCGCGGCCGAAGCGACCGCCGGGCGTTCCGTCGCCCACGCCACGCGTGGGCGCGCGGTTTCCGACAGTGCAGAGCGGAGCGATGACACCCGAACCGGTGCCGATGACCCCAGGCGTGACAAAGCCCGCCTCGCTCGATAGGGCCGTGACCCACGCCACCAAGTGGCTGCTGTCGCGCCAGCGCGACGATGGGCATTGGGTGTTCGAGCTCGAGGCCGACGCGACCATCCCGGCCGAATACATTCTGCTGCAGCATTACCTCGACACGATCGACGCCGACCTCGAACAGCGCATCGCCCGCTACCTGCGCGCAACGCAGGAAGGCCATGGCGGTTGGCCGCTCTATCGCGGCGGCGTCTTCGACCTCAGCGCCTCGGTGAAAGCGTATTTCGCGCTGAAGGCGGTCGGCGACCCGATCGACGCGCCGCACATGGCGCGTGCCCGCACCGCGATCCTCAAGGCCGGCGGCGCGCGCCGCGCAAACGTCTTTACCCGCATCCTGCTGGCGTTGTGGGGCGAGGTGCCGTGGCGCGCGGTGCCGGCGATGCCGGTCGAATTGCTGCTGTTGCCCCGCTGGTTCCCATTTCACATCGACAAGATCTCGTACTGGTCGCGTACCGTGGTGGTGCCGCTGACCGTGCTGATGGCCAAGCAGCCTCGCGCCAAGAACCCGCGCGGCGTGTCGATCGCCGAGCTGTTCGTCGAGCCGCCCGACAGCGTCACCGACTGGATCGCGCCGTCGACACCCTCGATGACGGGGCGCGCTTTTGTCGCGCTCGACCGCACGGTGCGCGCGATCGAGCCCTATTTCCCCGAGAAGCGGCGCCGGCGGGCGATCGACAAGGCGGTCGAGTTCGTGACCGAACGCCTCAACGGCGAGGACGGCCTCGGCGGGATTTTCCCGGCAATGGCCAATTCGCTGATCATGTACGTGGCGCTCGGCTATCCGCTCGACCACCCGCTCTGCGTCACCGCGAAAAGCGCGGTCGACAAGCTGGTCGTTCGCAACAACGGCACGGCCTATACACAACCCTGCGTGTCGCCGGTATGGGACACGGTGCTCGCCGGGCATGCGCTGATGGATGTCGGCGACGATGCGTTGAGCAAGCCGCTGGAGCGCGCCTTCGACTGGCTGGCCGACAAGCAGGTGCTCGACATCGTCGGCGACTGGGCGGCGCAGCGCCCCGGCCTGCGGCCAGGCGGCTGGGCGTTCCAATACGAAAACGCGCACTATCCGGACGTCGACGACACCGCGGCAGCGGGGCTTGCCCTCGACCGCTTCGATTCCGGCCGCTACCGCGAGGTGCTCGAACGCGCCGCCGAGTGGGTCATCGGCATGCAGAGCAAAGGCGGCGGCTGGGGCGCGTTCGACGCCGACAACACCCACACCTACCTCAACCACATCCCGTTCGCCGATCACGGCGCGCTGCTCGATCCGCCGACCGCCGATGTGTCGGCGCGGTGCCTCGGCTTTTTGTCGCAGGCGGGCTACCCGCCCGATCACCCGGTGATCACCGCCGCGCTCGATTTCCTGCGTCGCGAGCAGGAGCCCGACGGCAGCTGGTTCGGGCGCTGGGGCACCAATTACATCTACGGCACCTGGTCGGTGCTCGCCGGGCTCAACGCCGCGGGGGTCGATCCGGCCGCGCCGGAAATCCGTCGCGCCGTCGCGTGGCTGCTGGCCCGCCAGCGGTCCGATGGCGGGTGGGGCGAGAGCGGCGCCAGCTATGCGGATGGCGCGCCGCGCGGCGAGGCGTCGTACAGCACCGCGTCGCAGACCGCCTGGGCGCTCCTGGGGTTGATGGCGGCGGGGGAAGCGACGCACCCGGCGGTGAAGCGCGGCATCGCCTACCTGATCGATCGTCAGCAGGCCGACGGCGGCTGGGACGAGCCGTGGTACACGGCGGTGGGGTTCCCGCGCGTCTTCTACCTGCGCTACCACGGCTACCGCGGCTATTTCCCGCTCTGGGCGCTGGCGCGCTATCGCCGCCTCTCCCAGGCCAATTCGCCGCGCGTGACCTTCGGCATTTAGGCTGGGCGAGGGATCAGCTCCTCGTTTGGGGCAATGAGGCGCCGCCGATTTGGCGCTGGCGGGTCGCCTCGGCCTCGGGTAAAGAAATGCGCGCCGCCACTAACACTCTGGCGCTCGGGGGGGCTCCTCTGTCCTATACGGTGCTGTGCACGACCGGCTTGCGGGCCGAGGCGAAGATCGCCCGGCGTGCCGGCTTGTTCGCGGTGGTGGGCGCGGGCGACCATCGGCGCACGGTCAAGGTGGTCGAGGAAGCTGCCTCGGGCGCCGAGTGCCTGGTCAGCTTCGGTATCGCCGGCGCGCTAAAGCCGGGCCTCAGGGCGGGCGACATCATCCTATCGACCGAGGTTGTCGACGACGACCGGCGCTGGCTTACCAGCGACGCGATCCGGCCGCGCATCAGCGAGCTGGCCGGGGAGATCGGCGCGATCGAGGGGCCCGTGCTCGGCGCGCGGCTGGCGCTCGCGACCAAGGCCGACAAGCGGCGCGCGTGGCGCGAGACCGGGGCGATCGCCGTCGATCTCGAAAGCGTCGTGGTGGCGCGAGCGGCGGCGGCGCTTGGCATTCCCTTTGTCGTGCTGCGCGCGGTCGCCGACCCGGCGGCACGCGAATTGCCGCCGGCAGCGCTGGTGCCGCTCAACGGCGACGGCACGCCGGCGCTGGGCCAGGTGCTGGCGTCGGTGCTGACCCGGCCGCGCCAGCTGCCGACGCTGCTGACCCTGGCGCGCGAGGCGCGCCAGGCGCTGCAAGCGCTGGTCGGGCCTGCACACGCCCTCAATCGAGTGTTGGCTGGCGCCTAAAGCAATTTCGTCGCCGCGGAGGCGACGATAGTCGAACCTAATCGTCCGCGGCGGCGGAGAGCCTCGCCATCGCCCGCTCGACATGGTTCGAGAAGACGTATTGCGCTGGACGCTGGCGGTCGAGGGAGATTTCCGGCGCCATCTCGCCCTCGGTCTTGATGCCGCGCAGCGCCACCGCGGCGGCTTTCCACGGCCGCTTCACGGTGTCGACCACCGCGCTCGCCTCGTAGCCGCTATGCACCATGCAGTCGGCGCATTTTTCGTAATTGCCGGTGCCGTAGGAATCCCAGTCGGTCTCTTCCATCAGCTCCTTGAAGCTCTTGGCATAGCCCTCGCCGAGCAGGTAGCACGGCCGCTGCCAGCCGAAATAATTGCGGCACGGGTTGCCCCACGGCGTGCAGTGATAGCTCTGGTTACCGGCCAGGAAGTCGAGGAAGAGGCTCGATTGGTTGAAGCTCCAACGCCGCCTCGGGTCGCGGCGGAAGATGTCGCGGAACAATTCCTTGGTGCGCCGCCGGTTGAGGAAATGCGCCTGGTCGGGGGCGCGTTCATAGGCGTAGCCAGGCGACACGGTGATGCCATCGATGCCCATCTCGGTGACGGCGTCGAAAAAATTCGCCATGCGCGCGGGATCGGCGGTGTCGAACAGCGTCGCGTTGATGTTGACCCGGAACCCGCGCGACTTCGCGAGCTTCAGCGCCTCGACCGCGCGATCGTAGACGCCTTCGAGGCAGACCGAGCGGTCATGGTCTTCTTTGTCGCCATCGAGGTGCACGGTCCAGGCGAAATAGGGGTTCGGCTTGAACAGGTCGATCTTCTTCTCGAGCAGCAACGCGTTGGTACACAGGTAGACGAACTTCTTGCGCGCGATGATGCCCTCGACGATCTGCTCGATCTCGCGGTGCAGGAGTGGTTCGCCGCCGGCCAGCACGACGATCGGTGCGCCGCACTCGTCGACGGATTCGAGGCACTGCGCGACCGAGAGGCGCTGG
>JASHUW010000001.1 GCA_030039815.1 Alphaproteobacteria bacterium | reverse complement strand
AAATCGCTGGCGCGCTTCGCGGCGTTCATCGCCAGCATCCCGAGCCGGGTCGCGGTGACCATTTTCGTGACGCCGGGTCATGCCGCGCTGCTCGAAGTGATCCAGCAGGAGGGCTTGCGGCCGGCCTATGACGCTTGGCTCAAGCGGATCGTCGAGATCTGCGCCGCGCGCGGCATCCCGCTATGGGATTTCGGCGGCTACAACTGGATCACCACCTTTCCGATGGAGATGGCCACCGAGCTTTATTTCGACGGCAGCCATTTCCGGCCGGCGGTCGGCAACCTAGTGCTGAAGGCGATCCGCACCGGGGACACGATCGCCGATTTCGGCGTGCAGCTGACCCCGGCGACCCTTCCCGGCTATCTCGCCGAACAGCGCCGCGCGCGGGAGAAATGGTACGCGCGGGAACCCGGCGATGTGCGCGCGATCGATGCCGCGATCGACGAGGCGCGCCGTTGAGCGACGATGCCACGGCACAACGCGTCCGGCTCGCCGTCGTCGAGGCCGAGCTGGGACGCCTGCGCCAGCGATACGATCAGTTGATGAACGCCTTCAAGTTCGACGAGGCGCGCGCGCTGGTCGATGCGATCGAGGCCGCCGAGCGCGAATGCGCGGCTCTAACGGCCGATCTGCCGCCGCCGAGGCCGGACGAGGCTCGACCTTATAGGGTCGCCCGGCCGCGCCGGCGCCGAGGGCGGCGATAATCTCAGCCGCCTTTCAGTGCCGCCAGCTCGCGCCGCAACGCGCGCATTTCCTCGAAGCGGGCGGTGGCGTCGCGCAGATAGGCGGCGATGCCGAGCAGTTTTCCGGCGGCGTCGCGCAGCGGCAGGATCGTGAACTCGATCGAGATCTGGCGGCCGTCCTTGTGCAGCGCCGGCACCGCGAGCAGCGAGCCCGCGCCGTAGCGGCTTTCGGCACCGCCCATCACCTTGTCGTAGCCCTCCCAGTGCCGGGCGCGCAGCCGCTCGGGGATGATCAGGTCGAGCCGCGCGCCGAGCGCCTCGCTTTCGCTGAAGCCGAAGATCCGCGTCGCCGCCGCGTTCCAGAAACGGATGCAGCCCGCGGCATCGGCATAGACGATCGCGTCGGGGCTGTCGGTCGCCAGGCGGGCGAGAAAATCCGCGGGAAAATCGGTGGTCATAGGCGCACTCCCAACAAGTCGATCACACCGAACGCCGCGCCGCTGACGATGAGCAGCCGCACCGGGTGCAGCTTTGGCCAGTAGAGCAGCGCCGCGGTCGCGGCTCCCGCGGCGATCCAGGCGGCGAGCCCGGCGGGTGCGACGCGCAGCACCGCCAGGCCGCCCGACAGAAAAAGCCCGGCCGCGATCGGCGCGATGCCTCGCTCCACCGCCTGGTGCCAGGCCGAGCCGCGCCACCGCCGCCAGATTTTCGCCGCAACGAACAGCAGCAACGACGCCGGCAGGTAGAACGCCACGGTCGCGATGATGGCACCGGCGACACCGGCGGCCTTCCATCCGATCAGCGCGCACAGCATCGAACCCGGCCCCGGCGCGGCGCGCGACAGCGCGAAGAGATCGGCGAATTCCCGGTCGCTTGTCCAATGGCGCACCGCGACCGATTGGTGCGCGATGTCCGCGATCGTCGCGTTGCCGCCGCCGAACGACAGCAGCGACAGCGGCGCGAACACCGCGAAGAGCGTCAGCAGCGTACCGGGGGAGTTGTCGCGCATCTCACGATGTCCGCGGCCGACGGCGCGCCTGCATCCAGGCGAGGGCGATGCTGACCGGCGCCAGCGCAAGCACCACCGGCAGCATGGGCCATCCCAAAACCCCGACGCCGAGCACGGTCAGCGCCGCGATCGCGATCGCTGCCGGCTCGGGCGTGGCTTGCGCGATCGCGCTGATGCCGCTCGAAAAGGTCAGTCCGACCACCGCGGCGGCGACGCCGTCGAGCACCGCGTCAACGCCGCGGACATCCGCGATCCGCCCGTAAGCCGCGCCGATGACGAGGATAATGACCAACGGGCCGATCAGCATCGCGAACGGCGCGGTGAAGGCGCCGACGCCGCCCTTCACCCGCAAGCCGACCAGCAAGGCCATCTTGAGCCCGTTGGAGCCGGGCATGCTTTGCCCGAGCGCCATATCGGTGAGAAAGAGCCGCTCGTCGACCCAGCCGCGGCGCTGCACTATCTCGCGATAGACCCACGCCCCGGTGCCGCCGCCGAAGCTGGTGCAGCCGAGCCGGAAAAACGCGAGGAACAGCGCCGCCAGGCTGACCTCCGCGACCGCCGACTCCGAGCTCGATGACACCGGCATTCCTCCCCCAAGGCGCACGCCATTCTAGACCGCCTTCGCCGGGCGCGGTCCGGCCATCCACGAATGGCGGCCAAGTTTTCGCGGATGCCGGGACCCGTTCCGGGGCAGACGAGACGAGCCGGTTGATCGTAGGAAGCCGAAATCATCCACTTTCGCGCGAAAAAACGATCCTGTAGCCTCGCATAAGGGGAGAGGCGATGGCAGAATTGTCGGCGGCTGACGAGGGGTTTGCGGCATCGCAAGAGCGCCGGAACCCGTTCCGCCGCGTGGCCGCGGCGGTCGCCGCCGAGGGCGACCGCCGCATCCTGTGGCTGCCGGTGTTTTTCGGCGGCGGCATCGCGCTCTATTTCGCGCTGACCGTCGAGCCGCCGTTGTGGCTCGGACCCGCCGTCGCCGGCGCGGCCGCCGGCACGGCGTGGCTGCTGCGCCGCCGTCCGGC
>JASHUW010000006.1 GCA_030039815.1 Alphaproteobacteria bacterium | reverse complement strand
GACAATGACGTAGACCACGCCGTCGAAGGCGTCGAAGGTGAACCAGTGCCCGAGGCCCAGGTGCGCCAGCTCGCTCGCCAGCGCGGCCTGCACGGTGAACGCCGCGGAGAAAATCAGCCCGGCGCGCAGTCCGCGGCCGGTCGAATAGCCGCCAACCGCATAGCTGAAGGTGATCGGCCAGGTATGCTCATCGGGGGTGATCCCGTGCACCAGACCGAGCAGGAACGCGGTCAACAGGTCGACCGTCAGGTTGACATGGCTCGGATCCCATAAATTCATGCCGACGCTCCGGGCGACGGCACCGTGCGACAGTCGCGGCAGATGCCGCTCAGCACGAGGTGATGGTCGAGGATGGCGACCCCGGCCTCGCGCTCGAGCGCCGCGAAATTGCCGGGACCGAGCAGGCACGGCACCGGCACCAGCTCGCCGCAGCGCGTGCAGTGCAGATGGTCGTGATGCGCGTCGAACAGCTCGAAGCGGGCGCGGCCGTCTTCGAGCGTCAGCTTGCGGATGTCGCCGGCCGCGGCGAGCTTCTCGGCCGCGCGGAACACCGAAGAGAAATCCGCGGCGATTTCGCGCTCGGCGAGCGCGGCGTGCAGATCTTCGAGCGTCCAGGCGTGGTGATGACGCTCGCGCATCAGCGTCAGCAGCGCAGTGGAGACAACAGGGGTGCGGGCCATGACCGCGACCCTAGCGGGGCTAGGACAATTACGCAAGTTGCTTGCGTTATCACATCGCCATATTGGCCGGCGGCCAGGTGCCGAGCACCGAGACGACGGCCAGGATCGCCAGCCCGATCGTTTGCTCCGCCACTACCGAGCGAGCGAGCGTTCGCAGCGGCACGGTGGCCGGTTGCGGGCCGCGCAGGCGCGGCATCAGGCGAAACCGGTTGCCGAGCGCCAGCCCAACCATTGCCAGAAACAGCGCGATCTTGACCGCCAGCAAGCGGCCGTAGGGCGTCGTGACGAAAGCCCCAAAACCGCCGACGAGCATGACGCTGTTCACCGTTCCAGTGATCGCCAGCAGCGCCACCGCGACATAGCCGATCTGCGAGAAATGCGGCAAGGCGATGCGGGCGAGTGCCACGTAGTCGGCGCCGTCCGGGCGCACGGCGCGGCGCAGCAGCACGCCCAGCGGCACCAGCCCGCCGAGCCACAGGCCGCCGGCGATCAAATGCGTCATCTGATTGATCTCATGCGTCGCCCCGCCGCCCATATCCATCGCCGCGTGGCCGGTAAGGCCAGCGCTGGCGAGCGTTAGCAGCGCCGCCAACGTCGCCGCTCCGGCCTGCCATGGCCGCCGCGGCAGCGCGCAAGTTACGGCAAGCGCGACCGCGAAGCCGAGATGCCAGCACCAGACCTCGCCAAAATCGGTGTCGAACAGCACGGCCTTATTGGTTGTCGGGTCGAGCGCCGCGGCGCTCGACCCGGCCATCTCCGCGGCGGTGCAAGGGACGATCGCCAACGCTGACAGCAGTGCCAGGATCGCGGCGGGCAGCATCGCCCGCGCCAGGCTCCGATCGAGCGCGGCGCGCGCCGGCATATCGGCCGTGATCGTGCCGCCGGCAAAGGCATAGACGCGGAAGGCGCCGATACCGAATGCCGCCATCGCCGCCGCGAAATGTATAAAGCGCGCGGCGATCCATGCCTCAGCCACGGCGCACCCGTCTATTGCACGGTGAAGTTAAAATCGCCGGTCGTGCGGTGCGTATCGACCGAAACGACGTGCCAGCTCACCTTATATTCGCCGGGCGGCAGCGCCGTTAGCGGCACATGCAGCTCCTGCGGGTTTTGCGGGTCGACCGTCACCTGGCCGGTATCGACCCGCTGGCCGGCGGCGTTGGTCACGGCGCAGCCGGCAAAGGCGGGTTCGAGCGCCTGGGTGAACCATATTGTGACCTCGGTCGGGGCCTGAGCGACCGTCGCGCCGACGGCGGGCAAGGCGTGATCGAGAAAGGCATGGGCGAGCGCTGCCGTAGAAACGAGCACGGCGGTCGCAAAGGCGATAATCGCCGGGGTGTGTCGGGTCATCGTCATTGCCATTGCCAGAGATTCCTGTCGATGAGCGGCCTGCCGATGGGGGTGTTGTAGAGCAGGTCGTCGGTGAAGAGGTGGAACTGCACGATGAACCCGGTGCCCTGGGTCTGCCGTGTCGCGTGGTTCGCCGGGATCAGCGCCTCGGCGCCGATCTGGAAGGTGTCCCCCAGGTAAATCAGGCCCGGTGCGATCGTTCCGGTCGTGTAGCCGCGATCGGGCGAGGACATCGACACCTCGACCAGCGGCATCAGATGCTTGGCGAAATCCGGTATGTCGAGCGCCTTGACGTGCTGCTCGATATACGGGATCGAATACTGCACGGAGCCCGCCCAGTCCCACTCGTTCGGGCTCTGGCTCGGCGTGTCGGAAATCTGGTAGCTAAGTTCGCCGGTCAAACCGATCGCGCGGAACATGCCGATCGGGTAGTCGCCGAGGCCCTTGCCGACATACCAGGTCGGCGCCGTATTGCCGACCGAGTCGATTGCCCCGGCGCTGCGGAGCTGACTGGAGCCGGTGCCGGCGAACTCGTGGATGATGCCCATCGACATCATGAGCTCGTCCGGCTCGATGCACAGGAACTTGTCCTTCAGCGTCACCGTGACGTTGTCCCAGCCGTGCAGGTTCTGTCCGGCGCCGTGCTGGATCAGATAATCGTCGTTGATGGCGAAGCCCAGATCCTGGGTGATCGTCTTGTCGAACTCGAAACCGTAATCGACCGTTCGGCCGCTGGGATTGCCGCCGTTAGCCGGGATCGGCTGGTACGTGATCGTCGGCAAGGAAAGCTCGTCGCTGACCCCGGGGTCATCCATGACGAGCGTCGCCGGAAAGACGCGGTTGCCGCATACCGCGTGAGCAAAGGCCTGGGACGCCGCCGCGTTGGCCAGAACGAATACGGCGGCTGCCAAAATTCGGCGGCTCATCTGACGACCACCCAATTGGGGTGGAAAGGACACGCGCTGCCGGCCACGGCCGACGGCGTCAGCAAAGGGGGAAGCGCGGCGCGATACGCGCCGGGCGGAGCGAAGCGAAACCGATTCATTGGGTCTGTTCCTAGCGAGAGAGAAGGAACGCACGCAGTGCCGGCTCATCGAGCCGGTTCCGTGCGCTGTCGTCGGTGCTCTCTAGGCTAGGGCTGGCGGTGCGCGCGCGTTGGCCGGGCCGCGATGCGGGCCGGAAATGAGAGCGGAGGCATTGCGCTCGGCGAGCGCCACGATCGCGTAGGCGACGGGAAGCGTTGCCTGCGCGGCGAGCGGCGTGACATAGGGTAACGGGTGCCACAGACAGCAGAACAGCCCGTGATCGTGCACCGGAACAGCGGGGGAATTATCGCCTGGCTGCTGATGGTTCTCGGTTTGCGCCGCAAGGCACAGCGCGTGCTCGGCGAGCGCGGCGACCGGGTCACCGGGGTCGCCCAGCGCCAGCATGCCCGGCCCGCCAAAGGCGAGCTGCAGGTAAAGCGCCAAGCCGGCGATGGCCGCCGTCAGGCGGCTTACGGAGCTATCGCGCAGAGCGTGCATTAAGAGCGAGGCTACATCATGTTGGGGGACAGGCCAATCCGCTGCCGCTGCGACACATGATCGTGAACGGACGCGATTTATTTCCGCCCGGCGACCGGCTCGGCCCGGGCTTTCGCGGATACCCGGCGCATGATCCGCCCGCCCTCGATCGCCTGCCACAACGCGATCACGGGGAGCCCGATGGTCAGATCGCGCGCCCGCTTCAGGAATGACAGCGCCAGCGCCATCTCCGGGCTCAGCCCGAAGGCGCCGCCCAGCAGGATGTACGCGCCCTCCTGCACCCCCATCGAGTTAGGGACGATAAATGCCGTGGTGCGGATCGCGTAGACGAGGCTCTCGATTACCATCGCGTCGCCGAACGGCAATGGTTGCCCGGCGAACCATAAGGCGACCGACACCTCGCTGGCGCTGGCGATCCAGCAGGCGAGATGCAGCAGGAAGCCCAGCCAGATCCCGCCGCGCCGGCGATAGATCGCCTCGAGCGCTTGGTGCAACGCCGCCGCGCCTGCGGCGGTTTTTTCCGCCCAACCACGGCCGAGGGCGCGGGCGATGCGGTCGGCATAGCGCATCCCGCGCCGCTGCACGACGATAAAGGCGAGTGCCAGGCAGCTCGCCACGGCCAGCCCGAGCACGACGAATTGCGGCGCGATGCCGTCGGCGTGCAAATGCAGCAGCCAGACGAGGCCGAGCGCGATATAGGCGAGCTGCGCGACGAACTCGAGCGTCACGTCGACAATGCTGCTCGCGGCGCCTCGGGTCGCCGGCACGCCGGCCAGCGCAACCGCGCGCGTACCCAGGACATAACCGCCGACTTGCGACAACGGCAGCACCTCCGACCCGGCATCACGCACAAAGCGACCCCATACCGCGACCCATGGCTTGGCGTCGGGCAGCAGCGCACCCCAGGCGAGCCCCATCAGCGCGATCAGCGCGGTGTGGATCGCCACGACCGTGGCGTAGCCGCCAAGGCCGACCGCGAGCAGCGCCGCACCGACCGCTGCAGCGCCGAAATGCACGACCAGCGCCGCCATCGCCGCGATCCCGGCGGCGATCATCGCGACAGGGAGAAACCTCATGATCTGCCGGTCCGGCTCGGCAGCAGGCGCAGTCCGGCGAGCGCCGCCCCGGCGAGAGACGGTAGCAATCGGGGACGCAGCAAATCGTTATCGAAATCCGCCATGCGGCGCGCGTTCTCCGCGCAACATTCCTCGACAAAACGACGGAACGTAAAGCCGTCGAGAAAAATCCCCGCCTGGGTTGCGGAAAAATCCTTCCCGTCGTTCTCTTTCTGACCGCTTCGGATCGTGCGGACCAGCCGCCGGATGGCGCGGCCATAATAGCGCGCCGAAGTCAAGGACCGCATCCAGGCGCCGTGTCCCCGGTTCGCCTCCTGCCAGGCCATCCAGTTGATGAAAAAGACGATGTGCCGGGTCTCCTCGATCATCAGCGTGTCGAAGATGGCGAACAGCGGCTCGGGCAGGAAGCGCGATTGGCGCGCGATCTTGAACATACCGAAGCCCAGAAACGAGTCGAGGCATTCGCCGTAGCCGAAATCGACAAAGGCGGTGTGTAGATCGGCGCCGATTGGCTCGATATCGCTCTCTTCGACGGCAAGATCGTAGCGCTCGATCATCACCCGCAGGAGCCGCGCGTGGCGATCTTCTTCGAACCCTTGAAGATCGATCGCTTCCCTCACCAGGGGGTCGTCGATTGTCGTCGCGAACGCGCGGACGATTGCTCCGGCGCGGCGCTCGGTGTGCAACACCTCCCGCCAGAAGGGCATTGTCCGTATCCGGTCGAGTTCAGGCTCGGCCAGCTTCGGCCAGGGCAACGTTACCGGGTCGAATTGCTGGTGGCTGTCGATGAACTGGCGACAGAACCGTTCCCTATGCGCCTCGGAGCCGATCCGCATTACGCCGCCGATGCCGCTGGCCGTGGCGTACGCATGAAGCGGCGCACGAAGCGCACCAGACGCGGCATGGTCATCGGCCGCACCAGGCGCTTGTCATAGCCGGCCATGCGGCGGTCGTTCTCGGCAAGGCAGATGTCGATCAGGCTGGCAATGGGCAGGTCGACATTGGCCACTGCCTTGGTGCCGGTCACCGTGAAGTTGTTGTCCTGCGGCTTTTCGTCCTTCCCGGCGCCGATGCCGCGCGCCAGGCCGATGCGCTCGCGCACCAGCCTGATCCACACCGCGACGATCCGGGCCCACCACCACGGCTTCTGCCACCACGGCAGATTGCGGTAATGCCAGGCGGCCCAATTCGCGAAGAACAGGATATGGCGCGCCTCTTCCTGGATCACCGGCTCGAAGGTCTCGACCAACTCGAGTGGGAAGAACCCCGATTGCTTGGCGACCGCGAACAGGCCGAATGCGAAAAAGCTGTCGATGCACTCGCTGAAGCCCAACGTCATCCATGCCCATTCAGGATGGCGCGGGCGCTTGTATTCGGGCTCGGGATCGAGCGCGATGCCGTAGGATGCGACGAGCTTCGACAGCACCTCCTTGTGACGGCCCTCCTCGAACCCGTCGAGCGTGACGGCCTGGCGCAGCAGCGGGTCGGTCATCATGTCGGCATAGGTCTGCGCGCGGACTTTCGCCTTGCCTTCGGTCTGCACGGCGATGTTCCAGATTGGCAGGCCGGTCAGTCGCTGCAGCGCCGCCTCATCCAGCTTCGGCCATTCGATGACCGCCGGCTTGTAAGGATTGTGCGTCTCCAGCAGCATGCGGCAGAACGCGACTTTGTGTGCCTCGCTGCCCGGCTTCAACGCGCCGTTCGACGGCGCCGACC
>JASHUW010000103.1 GCA_030039815.1 Alphaproteobacteria bacterium | reverse complement strand
AAGAGATGGGAAGCTTTGGCTAGAAGCGGCATCGCATTCAGCACCGCTTTGGTCGTCGACCGCTCCTCGTTCCACAAGATCGCGACCGACCGCCCCAAGGTCGCCGGTCCTTGCCGCGGCATCACCAGTACGGGCCGGTCGGACTCCAGCACCGCAGTTCGCAGGATTTGCGCGCCATAGAAATCACGCGACAAAGCTGGTTGAGCGAGAACGATCAGATCCGCTTCCGCTCCGCGCTCCCGAACCTCACGCTCGATCGTGCTTTCGACAACTGTCCAGTGGAAACGGGCCTGGGTGTCCGTGTCGCACGACGCAATCCAGCCATCATAGGCTTCGCGAACCCGATCGGCGCGCTCGGTATTCCACCACGAAAGTTCCGCCTTCCGTCGTTCGGTGAGCACCTCCTCGCTCGGCAGGATCGTGGAGGCGGGATCGATGCGGATGAATAGCGTTTCGACGTGGGCGCCCGCGAGCACGTCGGCGATTTCGCGGGCGGCGTAAAGGCACGCCGGCACGGCCGCTGGTCGGTTGGCGATGACGAGGACGTGCCGGTGCATAGGCCGCCCCTATGTCAAATATCCGCGTAGGTGTGCGTCTCCACTCTCGCGCCAGGGTGAGTGACGGCTCCCTTCTCGGCATCGCCGACGGTCTGCGCGTAGCGCCACAACGCTCCCGATTGGTAGTCGTTCGTCCGGGGCCTCCAGGCGCGGCGGCGCTCTGCTAGTTCTCCCTCGCTCAGCGCGACATCGAGCGTGCCGGCCTCGGTATCGATCGTGATCAAGTCGCCATCGTTGATGAGTGCAATGGGCCCGCCGACGGCCGCCTCCGGTCCGACGTGGCCGATCGAAAAGCCGTGTGTTGCGCCCGAAAAACGGCCGTCAGTGATCAGCGCCACCTTTTCGCCCATTCCCTGACCGTAGAGCGCGGCCGTGGTCGACAGCATCTCCCGCATGCCGGGCCCTCCGCGTGGCCCTTCGTAGCGAATGACGAAGACATCGCCTTCCTTGTAGCGCCGCGAGGTGACCGCGGCGAAAGCGTCCTCCTCGCAATCAAAGCAGCGCGCTGGACCTCTAAAACGGATCGCGGACTTCATCCCCGCCACCTTGATGAGGCCGCCTTGCGGCGCGAGGTTGCCTTTCAGCACGACGTGGCCGCCGGTCGCCGCCAAGGGTCGCGAGGTCGGCATCACGACCTCCTGTCTGGTCGGAAAAACGACGGATCGCAGGTTCTCGGCGACCGTCTTGCCGGTGACCGTCAGACAATCACCGTGCAGATAGCCGCCGTCCAAAAGCGCCTTCATCAAAACCGGCACGCCGCCGATATCGTGCAGGTCCTTCATCACGTAGCGGCCGCCGGGCTTCAAATCGCCGATATAGGGCGTTTTCTCCGAGATCCTCCCGAAATCGTGGAGGCTGAATTCAATCCCCGCCTCATGTGCGATTGCCGGGATGTGTAGACCGCCGTTGGTCGAACCCCCAGCTGCGGCCACGACCATCGCGGCGTTCTCGATCGCCTCGCGGGTCACGATATCGCGCGGCCGGATGTTCCGACGGAGCAGTTCCATAACCGCTTGGCCCGACGCCTCGGCATGGGCATCGCGAGAGTCGTACGGAGCTGGTGCCCCGGCCGAGCCGGGCAGCGCCAGACCAATCGCCTCGGAGACACAGGCCATTGTATTGGCGGTGAAGAGGCCACCGCACGAGCCGGCCGACGGGCAAGCGACGCACTCGAGCTCGTGCAGTTCTTCGTCCGAAAGCGCCCCGACGTTGTGCGCTCCGACCCCCTCGAATACGTCGCCGATGGTGACGTCTCTGCCCTTGAAACGGCCAGGGAGGATCGAGCCTCCATACATGAAGACCGATGGCACGTTGAGCCGGAGCATCACCATCATCAATCCGGGCAGCGACTTGTCGCAGCCGGCGAGGCCTACCAGGGCGTCATAGCAATGGCCGCGCATCGTGAGCTCAACAGAGTCAGCGATGACCTCGCGGCTGACAAGGGACGACTTCATCCCGGCGTGGCCCATTGCGATCCCGTCGGTGACGGTGATCGTTGTGAACTCCCTCGGCGTTCCGCCAGCGGCGGCAACTCCCTTCTTAGTGGCTTGCGCTTGGCGGGCGAGGGCGATGTTGCACGGCGCCGCCTCGTTCCACGTCGTCGCGACGCCCACCAGCGGCTGGTTGATCTGTTCCTCGGTTAGCCCCATCGAATAGAGGAACGACCGATGGGGGGCGCGGTCGGCACCGACAGTGACGTGTCGGCTGGGCAGGCGAGACTTATCGATCGTCATCGGGGGCTCTCCGGCAGCAGGTTGATCGGGGCCGGACGCAGAGCCCAGCCGGCGGCGGTTAATCCCGATGCGGAACGAGCGGTCCGACAATCAATCGTCGTCGGTAGACGACCTGCCATCGCTTCCCTCTCACGCATCGACCTCCATTGCGCGGGCGGAAACAGGGCAAGAAAAACCCGCCTCCAGCGGCGGGTTTTTGGACACACTCCCACCGCAAACCGCGGTAGGAGTTATCAGCCCTCGCGGGCGGTTTCGGGAAACTCCATTCCCATCAATCGCAGTAAGATACTCTCCCGCAGCCGTCCTGCAACCTGTTTCGGAATAGAGTTTTTTCCGCGTCAGGATGGTAATCGCGGCGTCTTCGCCGCTCCTTGACTTTGGCGATACACCCCCGCAGTCTCGGCCTGGGCGATGGGGTTCGCCTTTAACCGCTGCCGCACTCTGGCAGCTAATGACTCCTGAAACCGCAGCTCGGCGACGTTAGTCGGTTCAGGAGTAATTTATGACAGTAATTCGATCCCGTCCGGTTGAGCCCGCGTCCGCAGACGCCGCTGCGGATGAGTTGCTCTCGTTGCTTCGAACGGCCTCCGATTATGTGGGCGCGGCATTGCCACGTGGCGCACAAGGGCGCACGCTGAGAGAGCTGGCGGCGAGGCTATCGGCGGGACAGTTACGGGTCGCCGTTCTGGGACAATTCAAGCGGGGCAAGAGCACATTGCTCAACGCCCTGCTCGGCCACGATCTCCTGCCTTCGGGAATTGTTCCGCTGACCGCGATCCCCACCTTCCTGCGCTGGGGTTCCGAGAACCAAGCCCATGTGAGTTTTCTGGACGGCCAGCGCTCGCAATCGATCGTTGCCGACGATATTTGCGATATCGCCGCCGCGCTGCGGCGATATGTGACCGAAGAAGGCAACCCCCGAAACCAAGCCCGCGTCGCACGCGTTGAAGTGTCGCTACCCGCGCCACTGCTGGCGTCGGGCATCGAGCTTATTGACACGCCAGGCATCGGATCGACGTTGCGCCACAACACCGACGCCGCCCTCCAGGTGCTTCCAGAGTGCGATGCGGCGTTTTTTGTCGTCTCGGTCGATCCGCCGATCACAGAGGCCGAGCTCGACTACCTCGATCGGGTCCGCGCCGGCATCTCGCCGATCCTGTTCGTGCTCAACAAAATTGACTATCTGCTTCCAGCAGAGCGCCAAAGCGCCCTCAGTTTTTTCCGGCAGACCCTAGATGACCATTCTGCCGGCCTCGCAAAGCAGCCGATTTTCGAGCTCTCGGCCCGCAATGCGCTCGCGGCGAAACTGAAACAGGACGAAGCGGGGATCGATTCTAGCGGTCTTGGCGCGATTGAGCGGCATCTGGCCGAAACGCTCCTCGCGACTAAGCGCGATATCCTCCGCGCCGCGATCTTGCAAAAAGCAGCCGCCATCTTGGAGCTCGCCCGTACCGATGCGTCGCTGGCGGTGCGTGTCCTTGAAATGCCGATCGGCGATCTTGCGATGCGCGCCCGCCAATTCGGCGAAGCCGTGGCAGATATCGAACGACAGCGTCTCGTGGCCGCCGATCTCCTAGCCGGCGAGCGCCAGCGGATGCGGCAAGCGGTCGAGCAACGGGCCGAGGCGCTGCGCAGCGTGGCGCGCACCGGCCTGCTTGCCCTGGTCGATGCCGCGTTCGCCAGAACGCGCACCGCCGCCGAAGCCGAAGACACGGCCAAAACGCTGATGGGCGAGGCAATCCCACAACTATTTCAGGACGCGCTCGAGCGCGCTGCCCGCGAGATCACAATCGAAATGGACGAGGCTCTCGCGGGCCATATAGAGCGCGCCGAGGAGGTTATCGGCGCCGTCCGCGAAAATGCAGCCCAACTCTTCCATATTCCTCATGCAGCCCGTCGCGTCACCGAGAGCTTCGTGGCCGCGCGCGAGCCCTATTGGGTGACGCAAAAATGGCACGACGCACTGCTGCCTCTGACTCGCGGGGTCTTGGATCGGATTCTGCCCACGGCAACCGTGCGCGCCCGCGCGAAACACCGCCTGACGGCGGAAGTGGATGGCCTTGTCGCTCGGAACA
>JASHUW010000102.1 GCA_030039815.1 Alphaproteobacteria bacterium | reverse complement strand
CGCCGTCATTGCCGTCGACGAGCAGCACCCGCGTCGTTTTGCGCGGCACCAGCCGCGGCACATCGAGCTCCAGCCGGCTATAGGGTGCGTTGACCGCGAGCAGCGGATGGCCGTCGGCGTGCGGCCCCTCCTCGCGCAGGTCGAGAAAGGCAATTTCCTCGCCGTCGGCGAGCCATTTCCGCGCGGTCGCGACGTTGATCGCTTGGGCCTCTGCCATGTCGCCCCTCCCTTCGGATGCTGCGCGCTACTTTGCCCTATGGCCGAATTGGCTGCATCAACATCCTTGCGTCCTTCGAGGCTTTGCGTCGCGAAGCCTCGCACGACGCAATGGCGCTACGGCGTCGCGCCCATGCGGGTTTCGTCGACAAAGCGCTCGGTGGCGGCGTCGATCGCCCGGCCGGCGCGGCCGCGCGGCGCGTGGACATAAAGCGAGCGGCCGGTCGCGGCGGGCTGCCCCTCGCCCGCCGGCTTCACCGGTATCTGATAGGCGACCGGTCTCGCATGGTCGGCGAGCAGCAGGTCGGTGCGGTAGACGCTGTTCATCTTGAGCATGCTCTTGACGAAATTGGTCTGGCCGCGGAGCAGCAGCCCGCCGGCGAGGCTCGCCGCGTCGATCAGCGTGCGCCAGCCGAGATGCTTCGAATAGATCGCGCGCTGCGTCGCCACCAGTTCGGCATAGAACTCTTCGAGCGGCAATTTGGTCGGCAGCACCGCGTGCTGGATGTCGAACAGCCGGTAGTCGCGGGTTTCGAGCCGGCGCTCCTCGGTCAGCCAGCTTTCGGTGCCGGGATAGGGCGTGTTGACGCTGATGTTGACGATCTCCGGCTGCTCGACGCACCACTCGCGCACGATGCGAAACCGCTCGTGGTCCCAGTCGGGGTCGGCGATCAGGTTGATCGCGATATGGACGCCGAGCGAGCGCGCGTATTCCAGCGCCTCGAAATTGCGGCCGAGCGGCACGCGTTTGCGGTATTTCTGAAGGCCCTCCTCGTCGAGCGCCTCCAGCCCCAAGAACATGTAGGAGACGCCCAGTTTGCTCCAGAACTCGAAGACCTCCTTGTTGCGCAGCAGCACATCGCCGCGGGTTTCGAGGTAGTAGCGCTTGTTGATCCCGGCCGAGGCGATCGCCTCGCCCAATTCCATGCCCTGGCGTTCCTGGATGAAGGCGACGTCGTCGACGATGAAGACGCCCGGCTCGCGGATCGAGCGCAGGTCTTCGATGATGCGCTCGGGGCTCATCACCCGATAGGAGCGGCCGTAAAACGTCCAGGCGCTGCAGAAAGAGCAGTCCCACGGGCAGCCGCGCGAGAATTCGATCGAGGCGCAGGGGTCGAGCACGCCAAGGAAATACTTGCGGCGATGGCGCAGCAGATCGCGCGCCGGCAGCAGATCGTCGAGCGACTGCGCGAAGCCCGGTGCCGGACCCTGGCCGCTCGCGGTCACGGCTCCGGGCACCGAGGCAAGATCACCGCCAGCCTCGATCGCGGCCAGCAGCGGCGGCACCGCCGCCTCGCCCTCGCCGCGGATCACGCAATCGATCGCGCCCTCGCCATGGTCGATCAGCGCGGTCGCGACAAACGAGGCGCTGTGCCCGCCGACGCACACAATCGAGCGCGGCAGCATGGCCCTCGCGCCTTTGGCGAGATCGACGATCTCCGGGACGTTCGCCAGGTAGTTGCAGGAGAACAGGATCAGGTCGGGCCGCCAGCGCGCCACCCAGCGGAAGAAATCGCGATGCGTCTCGACCTGCAGGTCGATGAGGGCTGCCTCATGCCCCGCCTGGCGCACCGAAGCGGCCACCAGCTCGAGACCCAAGGGCTCCAGCCGCAGAAAGATCCGCGTGTACATCAGCGGGCCGGGGTGGACGCAGAGGACGCGCATCGCCGATTACTCCGTTGATTGGCGCCAAGATTCTCCGACAACGACCTCCTCTCCCCTCCCCCGGACTTGATCCGGGGGTCCACGAATAGCTTCCACCTATTCGTGAATGGCCGGGTCAAGCCCGGCCAAGGCGACGACAATGGTTTCGATTCGGTGCGTCCCCTTACAGCTTCAAAAGCCGCTTGGCGTTGCCGTTGAGGACTTTTTCCTTGTCCGCCGCGGAGAGCGGCAGGCGCCCGGCCCAGCTGGTGCCCGGCGGGTTGTCGACAAACGGGTAGTCGATCGAGAACAGCACCCGGTCGATGCCGATCTCCTGGATGCAATGCAGCAGCGCCGGGTCGGAGAAGAAGCCGCTGGTGGTGACCCAGAAATGCTCGCTGAACGCGTCGCGGAACCAGGTGGCGCCGCGCCCGTCGCGCGCGAAGCCCATATTGATGCGCCACAGATAAAGCGGCAGCCCTTCGCCCAAATGGCCGAGGATGATCTTCAGCCCCTTGTACTTCTCGAAAACGCCGCTCAGCACGAGGCGCACGCCCTGCGTCGCGGTCTCGACCGTGAAGCCCCAGGCGGCGCGCAGGATGGTGGGGAATTTCTCGACATAGTCCTTGTAGTAGACCTCGATGACTCGCGGGTCGGGGGTCGAGGGGTGCATGTAGAGCGGCACGTCGAGCGCCGCGGCGCGCTCGAAGATCGGCCAGAAGCGCGGGTCGTCGATAAAGAGGCCGTTGGTCAGCCCGTGGATCATCGCGCCCTTGAAGCCAAGCCTGGTGACGGCGCGCTCCAGCTCGTCGGCGGCCGCTTTCGGGTCGGCGGTCGGCAGCGCGGCGAACGCCGCGAAACGGTCGGGATGGGCGTCGACGGTCGCCTTGAGCCGGTCGTTGACGCCTCTGGCGAGGCGCACCCCGGTTTCGGCGTCGACCTTCTGCAAGGACGGCGCCGCGTGCGACAGCACCTGAAAATCGACGCCGGCCTCATCCATCTCCCTGAGGCGCAGCGCACCGAGGTCGTAGAGCCGCTCCGGCACTTTCGGCATGTTCGCCGCGCCGTGCGGCGGCACCTTGTCGAGGCCGGTGAAATGCGTCGCCAGCTCGGGGTCGAGGTAATGTTCTTCGAGGGCGATGACCAGGGGTTTTGCCCCGGGATTTGTCGGCATCGGCGTCCTCCCTTGAAGCGATGGCGCTATATTTTCACGAGGCCGGCACGTTGTCGCGCGCGATCATCGCCTTCAACGCCGCGTGCACCGGCGCGCCGGGGCCGAGGCGCTGGCTCGCCTCCTCGTGGATGACGCGCGCCAGCTCCGGCTGGCGGGCGAGCAGCTCGAAGAAATCGACGATGTCGAGCGTCAGCAGCGTACACGGCCGCACGGCGGTGATGGTGGCGTTGCGCGGCGCGCCGGTAAGCAGCGCCAACTCGCCGAAAAACGCGCCCGATTCCAGGCGCAGCGGCTGTGGGTGCAGCTCGATCTCGACCTCGCCCTCGACGATGAAGAACATGCAGTCCCCGGGTTCGCCGCGGCGAATGATGACCGCGTTGGATGGGTAGTCGCGTACGCGCAACAGCCGGGCCACCTCGGCGATCAGCGTCGCGCCGAGATTGTGGAAGAACGGCACCTTGGCGACCATCTCCCAGGTGCGCAGAAACTCGCGGCGGCGCATCTCCTCGGCGTAGCCGGTGGCGAGAATGCCGGCGAGCAGCGCGAATACCATGATGCCGCACACCATCACGACGCCCGCGAGCATCCGGCCGGCGATGGTATGCGGCACGACATCGCCGTAGCCCGTCGTGGTCAGCGTGACGATCGCCCACCACAGCGCCGCCGGGATCGAGCTGAACGCCGGATCGGTGCTGCGCTCGAACAGATAGGCGAGGCTCGCCGCCGCCAGGAGCACGATCGCCAAGCCCAGCAGCACCGAAAGCAGCGCTTGGCGGGCATTGGCGATGACCCGCTCCAAAATCGACAGGCCCGGCGAATAGCGAACGTATTTGAAGACCCAGATAAAGCCGATCAACGTGGCGTCGCGGTTGTCGGGAAGCGCGATGAGGCCAGGGATCGCCGCCACCAGGTCGAACACGCCGGCCAACGAGACGAGCCACGACAGCCGCGTTCGCCAGGCGCCGCGGTGCTCGCCGCCGGGCGCCCCCGGCGCGGCGTAAAACCGCAGCACGAAATCGAGCACGAAGAACAGCGCGACGACGTCGAAGGCGTCGGACAAGGAATCGCCGTAGAGCGCACGCCAATCGGGCACGGTCAGCGCCAGCATCAGGCCGATGCCGATCGCGACCATCGAGTGGTGAACGAGGCGCCACAGCATCGCCCCCGCCTCCGGGTTTCCCGGTCGGAGCAG
>JASHUW010000101.1 GCA_030039815.1 Alphaproteobacteria bacterium | reverse complement strand
CGTTCAGGGCAAGGTCGACCCGGACGAGTTCTATGTCCACAAGCCGACGTTCCGAGGGGGGTCTCGCGCGGTGCTGAGCCGCTCGCTTGGCGGAAAGGAGATGCGCCTCGTCTTTGGCCGCGGGACGGGCGCGGCGAGTACGCGCAACGAGCCGACCCCGTTGAGCGCACGCCGGCGCTTTTGTCTGTCCGATCCCGAGGTGCTCGAGCTGGCCGATTACGCGCTGCGCATCGAAGACCACTACTCCAAGCTCGCCGGCCACCCACAGCCGATGGACATCGAATGGGCGAAGGACGGCGTGGACGGCAAACTCTACATCGTGCAGGCCCGCCCGGAGACCGTCGCCTCGCAACGCAAGGCGGACAGCTTTGAGACTTATGCCCTGAAGGGCGATGGCCCGGTGTTGGTCAGCGGCCGCGCGGTCGGCGAGAAGATCGCCGCCGGGACGGTGCGGGTCATCGCCGACAAGACCGGTCTCGCCGCGTTTCGACCCGGCGAGGTGCTGGTCGCCGAGGCGACGAGCCCGGATTGGGAGCCGGTCATGAAAACCGCCGGCGCGATCGTCACCAATCGCGGCGGGCGCACCTGCCACGCCGCGATCGTCGCGCGCGAGCTTGGCGTGCCGGCGGTGGTCGGGGCCCCGGGCGCGACGGAAAAGCTTGCGACCGGCGCGACCGTCACGGTGAGCTGCGCCGAAGGCGAGACCGGCAAGGTCTATGCCGGCAAGCAGCCGTTCGAGGTGACGCGGATTCCGCTCAGCGCGGTGCCGCGACCGCGCACCAAGATCATGGTCAATCTCGGCAATCCCGAGCTCGCCTTCCACACCGCGATGCTGCCCAATGACGGCGTGGGCCTCGCGCGCATGGAGTTCGTCGTCAGCGAGCATATCGGCATCCACCCGATGGCCCTCGTGCACCCGGATAAGGTCGCCTCGCAGAAGGCACGGCGCCAGATCGCCCGGTTGACTCGCGGTTACCCCCACCCGGCCGATTTCTTCGTCGAGCGGCTGTCGGAGGGGGTCGGCACGATCGCCGCCGCGTTCTATCCCAAGCCGGTCATCATCCGGCTGTCCGACTTCAAGACCAACGAGTACGCCAGCCTGATCGGCGGCGCCGGGTTCGAGCCGAAAGAGGACAATCCGATGCTCGGTTTCCGCGGCGCGTCACGCTACGCCCACCCAGCCTATGCCGATGGGTTCGCGCTCGAATGCGCCGCGCTGAAACGTGTACGCGACGAGATGGGTCTTACCAACCTGTTGGTCATGGTGCCGTTCTGCCGGCGCGTCGTGGAAGCGGAGCGGGTCATCGCCGAGATGGCCAGGCATGGGCTGGAGCACGGCAAGAACGGTCTGGAAATCTACGTCATGTGCGAAATCCCGAACAACGTGATCGCGATCGACGCATTTGCCGCGCTGTTCGACGGTTTTTCGATCGGTTCAAACGACTTGACGCAGCTTACGTTGGGCGTCGACCGCGATTCGGAGATCGTCGCGTTCGATTTCGATGAGCGGGATCCCGGCATGCTTGAAATGCTGCGGCTCGCCGTCAGCGGGGCGCATCGTAACCGGCGCCATGTCGGCATTTGCGGCGAAGCGCCGGCCAATTATCCGGAGATCGCTCGCTTTCTCGCCCGCCTCGGCATCGACTCGATCAGCGTCAACCCGGCGAGCCTGGTGCGGACGATGACGGTGGTCGATGAAGCGGAGAAGGCAGAGATGGGCCCGATCGCGGCGCAATAACCACTTTCCTGGAGACGCGATCATGGCCGCGATCGTCACCCTCACGATGAATCCCGCGCTCGATATCGCAACGGCAACCGATCGGGTGGTGCCGAGCCACAAGCTGCGCTGCGACAGACCGCGATACGATCCTGGCGGGGGTGGGATCAATGTGGCGCGGGCCGTGCACGCGCTCGGCGGAGACGCCCTGGCGATCTTCCCCGCCGGCGGTGCGGCGGGCGAGATGATCCGCCACTTGTTGGAGCAAGAAGGGGTCGCGCACCGAGCGATCGGCATCGCCGGGTTCACACGCGAAAGCCTTAACGTCGACGAGCGCGCGAGCGGTCAGCAATACCGGTTCATCCTGCCTGGCCCCGAGATTGGCGCGGCCGATCAGGAACGTTGCCTCGACGCGCTCGCCGCGGCCGCATCCGGCGCAGCCTTCATCGTCGCGAGCGGCAGCCTGCCGGTCGGCGTGCCCGAGGATTTCTATGCGCGCGTCGCGGAGCTGGCGAGGCAGCAAGGGAAGCGCTTCATCCTCGACACCTCGGGCGCCGCTCTCAAGCTGGCCGGCGGCGGCATCTACCTGCTGAAACCGAGCCTCCGCGAACTCGAAGATTTGACCGGGCGCGGGATCCGCAGCGAACCTGAAGAGGTAGCCGCGGCACGAGAGCTCGTCGAGCAGGGCCGCAGCGAAATCGTCGTGCTATCGCTCGGTGCAAGAGGGGCGCTGTTCGTCACCGCGCAGACGACCGAACGGTTTGCGGCAATTCCCGTCACGGCGAAGAGCACGGTCGGCGCCGGTGACAGCATGCTGGCCGGCATCATCTCAGGCCTGACGCGGGGTCTCGCGCTGCCGGAGGCGGTACGCTTCGGCATGGCGGCGGGTGCGGCGGCGCTGCTCGGAAGCGGCACCCAATTGTGCCGCCTCGAAGACGTTGAGCATCTTTATGCACAGGCAGCGAGCGGCACGAAGGAACGATGATATCAGCGCGGCAAGGAGCATCCCCCCGATCGTGAAGGTCGCGATCAACGGGTTCGGGCGTATCAAGCGACCGCTTCCGCGCGCTCTCATGCGCCGCCGCGCGCTTCGCGTTCCGCGGCGTGGTATTTACGGCGAATATCCGCGATATCGACATGCGGAGCCGGCAATTTCAGCCCCATGTCATCCATCGTATCGGCGACGATCTCCGAGATCGCCAAGTTGCGGAACCATTTGTGGTTCGAAGGGATGACGTACCAGGGTGCGCATGCCGTGCTGGTTTTCTCGATCGCCTCTTCATAGGCCTCGATATATTTCGGCCATAGCTCTCGCTCGGTGTAATCGCTCTCGCTGATTTTCCAGTGCCGCGCCGTGTCGTCGAGGCGCTGCTTGAAGCGCGCGAGTTGCTCGTCCGGGCTGATATGCAGGTAGAATTTGAGAATACGGGTGCCGTTTTCGGCGAGCGTTTTCTCAAAATTGTTGATGAGCTCGTAGCGCTTCGACCAGATCGGACGCGGGACGAGATTGTGCACGCGCACGATGAGCACGTCCTCGTAATGCGAGCGATTGAAGATGACCACTTCGCCGCGGCCTGGCGCGCGCTGGTGGGCGCGCCACAGAAAGTCGTGGGCCAGCTCTTCCCGGCTCGGCTGCTTGAAGTTGGCGACCGAAGTTCCCTGCGGGTTCATGCCGCTGAACAAGTGGCGGATCGTGCCGTCCTTGCCGGCGGCGTCGAGCGCCTGCAGAACGATCAGCAGGGACTGGCCGGCATCGCCATACAGCAGGAACTGCAGCCGGTCGATGCGTGCGACTTGCCGCGCTATCTCCGGCCCCGCTTTTTCATGGGTCTCGTGGGGTCCCTTGTACGACGGGTCGAGCTTTGCCAGGTGCACCGTTGATCCGGGCTCGATCAGAAACTGCGTGGCGTAATTCACCATCACGAGCCCCATTTCCAATCGCGGACTTCCGGCAGGTCCTCGCCGTGCCGATCGACGTAAAGCCGATGCTCCACCAGCTTGTCGCGCAGCAGTTGCTTGACGTGACCGGCAATGTCCTGAAGCCGCGGCACCCGGTCGATCACATCGCCGGCCAGATGAAAGCGATCGAGGTCGTTAAGCACCGCCATGTCGAACGGCGTTGTCGTCGTCCCCTCCTCCTTGTACCCGCGGACATGGATGTTGTGGTGGTTGGTGCGGCGGTAGGTCAAGCGGTGGATCAGCCACGGATAGCCATGAAACGCGAAGACGACCGGTTTGTCGGCGCTAAAGATCGAGTCGAATTCACGATCGGTAAGACCGTGGGGATGCTCGGTCGATGGCTGCAGCGCCATCAGATCGACCACGTTGACCACCCGGATCTTGAGGTCCGAGAGATGTTTTCTCAAGAAATCGACGGCCGCCAACGTCTCGATCGTCGGGACATCGCCGGCGCAGGCCATCACGACATCGGGTTCGACGCCCTCATCGTTGCTCGCCCAGGTCCAAATGCCGAGGCCTTGCGTGCAATGCCGTACCGCTGCGTCCATGTCGAGCCACTGCAACTCGGGCTGCTTTCCGGCAACGATCACGTTGATGTAGTTGCGGCTTTTGAGGCAGTGATCGACGACCGACAGCAGGCAGTTGGCATCGGGCGGCAGATAGACACGCACGACATCGGCCTTTTTGTTGACGACGTGGTCGATAAATCCCGGGTCCTGGTGACTGAAGCCGTTGTGGTCCTGTCGCCAGACATGGCTGGTCAGCAGATAGTTCAGTGAGGCAATCGGGCGCCGCCAGCGGATGTGGCGGGTGACTTTCAGCCACTTGGCGTGCTGGTTAAACATCGAGTCGACGATGTGGATGAAGGCCTCGTAGCACGAGAAAAACCCGTGCCGCCCGGTCAGCAGATAGCCTTCGAGCCAGCCTTGGCAGAGGTGCTCGCTCAGCACTTCCATGACGCGCCCATCGGGGGCGATATGGTCGTCGGTCGGCAGGATCTCGGCGGTTGAAACCCGGTTCGTCACTTCGAACAGCGCCGTCAACCGGTTCGATGCCGTCTCGTCCGGGCCCATGACCCGGAAGTTACAGTTGCCGGCATTAAGCCGCATCACGTCGCGCAGGAACAGGCCAGCGACCCGGGTCGCTTCGCTGCGGATCGCGCCGCGTTGCGGCACCGCGACGGCGTACTCGCGAAAATCGGGAAGAACGAGGTCCTTGAGGAGCAGCCCTCCGTTGGCGTGAGGATTGGCGCTCATCCGCCGATCGCCGTTCGGTGGGAGCGTGGCGAGCTCATCGACCAGCCGGCCGTC
>JASHUW010000100.1 GCA_030039815.1 Alphaproteobacteria bacterium | reverse complement strand
TCGACTGCCTGTCGAAGGGGCGGCTGATCTCCGGCTTCGCGCGCGGCATCCCGCGCGAATACCAGGTGCACAACGTACCGCTCAACGAGTCGCGCGCCCGGTTCGAGGAAGCCTTCGACATCATCACCCGGGCCTGGACCGAGGAAGTGTTCAATTACGAGGGCCAATTTTGGTCGTACAAGGACGTCGCGCTGTGGCCGCGTCCGGTGCAGCGCCCGCGCCCGCCGATCTGGGTCCCGGTAGTCGGCAGCAAGGAGTCGATCGAGTTCGCGGCCAAGAACGATTGCCCGATCACACCCGGTCTCGGCCGCGCGCGCGGCCTGCGCGACGACATCATCCGTTACTATGCCAAGTGTCTCGACGCCGCCGGGCACCGCATCACGCCGAACCATCTCTCGCTTGGCATCACCGCCTATGTCGCGGATTCAAAAGCGCAGGCGCTTAGGGAATACGGCCCGCACATCCTTTATTTCAACCGCACGCTGTTCAGCCACGGCAACTTCACCGAGACCGAGATGCAGCGGCAGACCGGCTATTCGTCGCAGGCGTCGACCGACTACGTGCGGCCGGAGAATTTGCGCGCGGCGCAGAACCTGCGCTCGGAATTCCGCAACCTGACCATGGAGCAGCTCGCGGAGCAGGCCGAGACGATGCCGATGGGCACCGCCGACGAGGTCATCGAGCGCATCATCGCCGCCGCCGACAGCGCCGGGGCCAATACCGTGCAGCTGGCGATGAACCGCGGGGCGCTGCCGCACGATCTTTTCATGGCACAGATCGAGCGCTTTGCGCGCGAAGTGCTGCCGGCGCTGCAGGCGCATGAGGTCAAGACGGTACCGGCCGCCGAGGAGGTGCTGGCCTGATCAGGCGATCCCGGTCGCGCCCTGGATCAAGAGGCCGATGGCCTTGCTCATCACGATCACGCCGAGGGCAACGCCGGTGTGCTTGAAGATTTCGCCGGTCGCGCTGACCTGCCGCGCCTTGGCGAGCAGATAGCTCAGCCCCGACAGCAGAAAGATGCCCCAGGCGACGGCGGCTAACGCTGCGGTCCCCGGCGGTAGCAACAGCACCAGCAGCACAAAGCTCGCGGTGACGGTCAGCCGCGCGACGTAGTTGGTGGCGGTCGTGCGCAGTGCCTGGCGCTGCGCGAGCCGCTCGGCTTCTTGATAGATATGGACGCTCAGCGAGTCGGTGAGGTTGTCGGCGACGCCGATGACCAACAGGCTGCCGACAATCGCTGCTTTTGCTGCGGTCGCGGTACCGAGGCCGACGATCAGCGCCATGCTCGTCACGATCGCGGCCGGGCCGCCAAAACTGAAGCGTCGCAGATCGAACATCGTCTTACCCCCGCCAGGGGCAGGGCCGACCTCTGGTGGCCGGCCCTGCTTCGGCAGCTATTCTTTTTCCTGCACGTGCGCTTCGAGGAACCATAGCTGCTTGTCGAGCGCGCGCGAATAGGCGGTGAAGAGATCGGCCGTATCCGCGTCGCCCGCGTTGGCGGTCTCGTCGATCGCCTTGCGCACCGCGTTGGCGACTTTGCCATAACGCTCGATCAGCGCCGCGAGGTGATCCTTTGTCTTGTGGATGTCGGTCGGGTAGGGCGTCAGCGTCGTCGTCTTGGCGACGGTCTGGGTCGTGCCGAGCGCCGTGCCGCCGAGCTGAACGACACGCTCGGCGATCGTGTCCACATGCTCGTCGAGCTCGGTGCGGAAGCCGTCGATCATCTCGTGCAGCGCGATGAACTGCGGCCCCTTGATGTTCCAGTGAGCTTGTTTGGTGAGAAGTGCCAGATCGATCGAATCGGCAAGGCGGGCATTGAGAACACCGATCGAGGCGGATTTCGCATTGGCGCTCAGATCGTTCTGCGTTTTGTAATCGGACATGATCCCGCTCCCTCAGTCTAGAACGACTCTAATGTGGGAAGCGCCTTTCAGGGGATCAACCCGAATGCGAGCATGATCTGCAGATTTTCGATTCAAGACAAACCGAGGCCGCCGGAGGGAGTTCCATGAGCGATGGCGTGACAGGGCTCAGCGTCCCGGTTCTTCTCGGATCGGTGCGCCGCGACCGGGTCGGGATCCGAGCGGCACGGTTGATCGTCGCAGCGCTGACTTCGCGCGGTCATCGGCCGGAGCTGGTCGATCCGGTTGTCGAGCAGCTGCCGCTTCTCGATCGAATGTACAAGGAATATCCCAAGGGGCAGGCGCCGGCCGGGCTCGAGCGGCTGGCGGAACTGTATCGTCGCGCCGACGGCTTTATGATCGTCAGCGCCGAGTACAATAACGGCATCCCACCAGCGCTGAAAAACCTGCTCGACCATTTTCTCGAAGAGTATTTCTGGCGCCCATCGGCCATTGTCTGCTATTCGCCCGGCCAATTCGGCGGGGTGCGCGCCGCGATGCAATTGCGCATGACTTTGGCGGAGCTCGGCATGTCCAGCATTCCCAGCATCTTTCCAATCCCGCGCATTGTCCAGGTGCTCGACCCGGAAGGTCGCCCACTGGAATCCTGGGTCGAAAGCCGGCTAGACCGTTTCATCGCCGAGTTCTGCTGGTATGCTCGGGCGATGAAACGCGAACGAGCCGGCGGGACGCCGTACTGACATGAGTAGCGGCGAAAACTTTCCGCTGACGCAGAGACTGGCACGGCTGATTGCCCTGTCGCCGGGCGAAATCGCCATGCTCCGCGAGTTTCAGGCCAGTCCGCGGAATGTCGCGCGCGGCCGCGAGATCGTGCTCGAAGGCCGCAAATACGACGGGCTGATGGTGCTCATCGACGGCGTCGCGCTGCGCTATCGGGTATTGCAGGACGGCCGGCGACAAGTTCTCAACATCATCTTGCCCGGCGATTTCATCGGTTTTCCCGGCTGCTTTTTCGAAAGCGCGCTCTATTCGATCGCCGCGCTCGGCGACTGCACCGTCTCGCCGGTCCCGTTTAGCCGTCTCCTCGGGCTGTTCGAGACATTTCCCCGACTCGGCGCCGCGATCTTCTGGAGCCTTTCTTGCGAGACGGCGATGTATGCCGAGCACTTGATCGGCGTCGGCCGCCGTTCGGCGCTCGAACGGGTGGCGCATTTCCTGCTGGAGATGCAGACCCGGCTGCAAGCGATCGGACTGGCCGACGATCACTCCTTTCGTCTGCCGCTGACCCAGGAACTGCTCGCCGACGCGCTCGGGCTCAGCGTTCAATACGTGAACCAGACGCTGCGCCAACTGCGCGAGGAAGACCTCGTGAGCGTCGAGCGCCATCAGGTAACGATCCACAACTACGAAGCGCTGACCGCGCTCGCCGATTTCGAACGAACCTACATCAACCGCTTCCGGATGGCGGAGTTCAGTGCCGAAAACTGGCTCGAGACGGAAATGCCGAACCTCACCGCGGGCACCCGGCAAGCACCATAAGTAACGCGCGGAAGCTGTTTTTCAGCACATGCTGTTAACCAAGGATATTCGGCTTTCTTAAGGACGTTGTGAGCCTCCCCAGATAATGCTCGCTGCGGCTTTGCACCGGCCGACTCGCTGGAGCGCACGCCGCAACAAAACAACCGAGACCGGACGAACTCCCGGTCTGACGGGGGAGGACACCCATGACGGCTGCCGACATCACCCTGACTCCGCTCTCCGAAGCTGAGCATCGCGCGGAGTTGCGCAAGGCGGTTATCGCCAGCACCGTCGGCACGACGATCGAGTGGTATGATTTTCTGCTTTACAGCGTCGTCACCCCCTTGGTCTTCGGCAAGTTGTTCTTCCCCCATTCGGATCCGCTGATCGGTGTGCTCGAGGCGTTCTCGATCTACTTTGTCGGCTTTATCGGGCGGCCGATCGGGGCGTTCATCTTCGGTCATTTCGGCGACCGCATGGGCCGCAAGGCGGCGCTGATTGCCACCTTGCTGATCACCGGCTTGGCGACCTTCGCGGTCGGTTTCGTCCCAGGCTACGATTCGATCGGCATCTGGGGCGCGGTGCTGCTGACCGCGGTCCGCATGATCCAGGGCATCGGCGTTGGCGGCGAATGGGGCGGCTCGGTGCTGTTCGCGATGGAATGGGCGCGCACCGACAAGCATCGCGGCTTTATCACCTCGTGGCCGCAATTCGGCGGTCCGGCCGGGCTGTTCCTCGCCAACATGGCGGTGCTGCTCGGCAGCTGGATCGCCGGCGACCAGTTCTTCGCCTGGGGCTGGCGCATTCCGTTCTGGCTCAGCATCATCATGGTGGGGATCGGCCTTTACATTCGGCTCGGCATTCTCGAGACCCCGATTTTCCGCCGCATCGCCGCCGAAGAACGCATCGAGCGGGTGCCCGCGCTGGAGGTGCTGAAGCGCCAGCCGAAACAGGTCTTCCTGTCGATGTTCGCTCGCAGCGCGGAGCAAGGCCCGGCATACATCTACTTGGCTTTCGTCTTCGCCTACAACAATCAGGTCATGCACATGTCGCGCGACTTTGTGCTGACCTCGCTGATCTGCGCCGGCCTCATCTCATTCTTGACGATTCCGCTCGCCGGCGCGGCGTCCGACCGGTGGGGACGCAAACGCGTCTACATTATCGGTTCGCTCCTTACCGGGATTTACGCGTTTGTCTATTTCGCGATGCTGAACACGCTGGTGCCGGCGCTGATCGTGATCGCCATCCTGGTATCGTTCATCCCGCACGACATCATGTATGGGCCCCAAGCGGCGCTGATCGCCGAGGGCTTCACGCCGCGGCTGCGCTATAGCGGTTGCTCGATCGGCTATCAGCTGGCTTCGCTGACCGCTGGCGGACCCGCGCCGCTCATCGCGACTGCGTTGTTCGCCGCCTACCACTCTAGTGCCGCCATCGCCGGCTACATCGCCGTCATGGCTGTGGTCAGCATTGTCGCCACGGCGTTGATGAACGACTACACCGGCCAGGATATCTCCGAGGAAAATGCCTGACCGCGCGATACGGCGAGGCCTCGTCGATGTAGCGCGAACGGCGCGCGCCTCCGCCGAACACAGTCCGGCGCCGCCGTCTGCGGCGCCGGATCGTTCGCGGCGCCGCAGCGTTGGTTTAGGCGCTACATAAAGACGGATCGTCGCGATCGCTTCGTTATGACAACGCCGTATCTGCCACCGCGAAGGGACAAACCCCGAAATAACGCCAGCGAGAAGCAGGCTTCCCTGGCGATGCGGATCAACCGCGCCGCCAACGAGCTTAACCCGTTTCTCGTGGTGGTCGCGGTCGGCCTGTTGATCCTGAACCTTACCTTCTATCTCGGCATGTCGGTCGCTCGTCATCCGACAGCGGCCGCAACCGCGCAGTCCGCGGCCAACTCCGCTCCGGCGGGGCCCGTCTTCTTCAGACCTTGGTCGGGCAACCCACGAAATTGACGCCACGGATCGCGCGCAGCGTGATCAGATCCATGACAGCGCAATGCGCTGGGTTTTGAAATAAGGCGATTCGCCTAGCTTCAAGACGTCGTCTCACCACCAGTGATAATGCGCGAAAACTGCCGCCCTTCGGCGACGGGCAGTGGGCTGCGCTGTCGTGGCACGCCCAGGACAAGACCGGTTCAAACAGGGAGTCACGCGATGGCAGCAGCAGCCTCCGGTTTTCCAGCAATCCCGCCCAGCCATGTGCTGGGCCGCAAGCTCGATAGCATCCCGTTCAGCACCTATCACTTGGTGTTGATCATCGTGCTGGGTTTTGTCGGGTTCATCGAGGGTTACGACCTGGCGCTTTCGGGCTCGCTGCTTGTGCTCGCCAAAGGCCCGCTGCATCTGGCGCCGGAGGAAGTGCGCGCCCTGGCGGTGTGGCCGACATTCGTCGTCGTATTGGGCGGGTTCGCGGCGGCGGCGATGTCCGATCGCGTCAGCCGCGTCGCGGTGATGCAGGCCGGGGTGGTGCTGAGCACCGCCTGTACCCTGCTGATCCTGCTGGCGCAGAATTTCGAGCAGCTGCTGATTCTGCGCCTCGTCACCGGCATCGGGCTCGGCTTCACAATCTCCGCGCCATTCCCGATCGCCGCCGAATTGATGCCGGCGCAGCACCGCCGAACCTATGCCGCGATCTACGAGGTGATGCTGGCGAGCGCGTTCACCCTGCTCCCGTTTGTCGGCTACGTGTTGGCCGACCATCCGAACGGGTTCCGGCTCGTCGGACTGCCCGGCGGCGTCACCCTCTTCATCGCGCCGGTGCTGATCTACTTCCTTATTCCCGAGAGCCCGCGCTGGCTGCTGCGGCGCGGCCGGCGGCAGGATGCGGTCGACACCGTCAACCTGCTGATCCGGCGTTGTGGCGCACGGGTCCCGCCCTTGACCCTGGATGAGCTCGGCTTCGCCAGCGAGCGGGCCGCGGAAGAGCTCCCCCGGTTCTGGAAGCTGTTTGCGCCAGGCCAGCTGCGCTGGACCACGGTCGGCATCTTGTGCGGGATTTGCGGCGGCACCTCCTACTACCTCATCGCCATCCTGCTGCCCAAGGCGTTGGTCGATCAGGGCGCTGCGGTGAGCCTGAGCTTCGGGCTGAGCACCCTCGTCTTCGCGGCGAGCATTCCGGGCAAGCTGTTCAACGGGTTCATCATGGAGATCATCGGCCGCCGCTGGACGATCACCGGCGCGTTCGTGCTCGCGATCCCCGGCCTGCTGCTGATGATGACGGCGCATACGATGGGTTCGGCTGCGGGAGGCGTCTTCGTCGCCGGCACACTCATCACCGGCTTCACGGTGCTGTCGTGCTTCCCCGCTGTGCGCGTCTATCTGTCGGAACAATTCCCCACGGCGCTGCGTGGCCGCGGTCATTTTTTCGGCGAGTCGTTCGGACGGATTTTCGCCGGCGTGCTGGCCCCCTTCGTGCTCGAGCCGCATACCGGGTCACCCGTCATCTTCTTCGGCACGATGGTCGTCATCGTGGCGGTCGGGGCCTGCATCCCGCTGATGTTCGGTCGCGAGACGCTGGGCAACCTCGAGACCTTTACCGAGGCGCTACCGGAATTGGCCTGACGCGCCGGAAGGCGGGAGGGCAAAATGCGCCGCAGATCGATGCCGGCGGAGTGGCAGCGCCGATCGCTGATCCGCCGGCTCGACGCGGCGGCCGCCTGGATCAACCCGTTCCTGATGGCGATCGCCACCATGCTGTTCATCATCGACCTGAGCTGCGGCGTCGCACTCGTGGTCGCGCGCCTGCCGATCACGCGCGTCGTCGCGCCGCCGCCGCCTCCGGCGGAAGGACTACCGCCCGGCACCGTGTCGATGGCCGTGCAGTAACCGCCGCTGGCTAGCCCAACGGTATCTTCCGGAGAGCCTCGGTGTCGGCCTTGGCGCCGGCGAGCACGTAATTGGTGTCGGTGCCGGCGATCACGAAGCGCGCGCCAAGCGTCACGAGCTCGCCTTGCAGCGCGACATTGTGGCGGATGCCACCGACGCCGAGGATGCGGCCGTGCTTTTTGCATGCCGCCGCAACCCGCTCGTAAGCGGCGCGCAGCTTCGGATGGTCGACTTGGCCCGGGATGCCGTAATCGGTTGTCAGGTCGCCCGATCCGATCAGGAGGCAATCGATGCCGTCGACCGCGGCGATCGCCTCGGCGTTCTCAATCCCTTCGGCGGTCTCCAACATCACGATCACCGCGGTCTCGGCGTTGAGGCGCGGGTTGAGCTCGCTGAGCGGCACCGCCCGGTAACCGAGCGCGGGGCCCAACCCCATCACCGAGCGCCCGCCCAAGGGCGGAAAACGGCAGGCCTTGACCACCGCTTCGGCATGCGCGCGCGTGCCGACATCCGGAACGATGACCCCCTGCGCGCCGCCGTCGAGCACCCGCGCCATCCACTGACCGTTGTCGAGCGCGGGCACGCGCACCAGCGGGGCGATGCCGATCCCGATCGCGGCGGCGCAGATCGTCGAGGTGGTCTCGATCGAATAGGGCGCGTGCTGCATATCGACATAAAGCGCGTCATAGCCGCCGGCCTTGGCGACCATCGCGATGTCCACCGTGCGCGCCAGACGCAAATTCATGCACAGCACCAATTCGCCCTTGGCGAATTTCTCCTTCATCGACGTCATGGCCTTCTCCTCCTGACCGACTGAATTATATTCAAGATCAGCCATCATAATTCTTTCGTCACAATAGTGTAACAAAGAAAACTATCGGGTCTCCGTTTATATCAGTCAACAACGTAACCCTAATTTAAGTCGCTGTATCAATACTCGCGGCGAAAACAGCGCCGAGACGCAAGACGATGCTTGCCGCAGCGACAGAGCCCGACGATTCCAAGATTATTCGCGTCGCCGACGCGGCGATGCTGGTCGTGCCGGTGTCGCCCGAGACGTACTGCGGTGCCGTGTATGACCGGCTGCGTGGAGAGCCGGACACCGTGGCCCTGCCGGTGGTGCAGGATGGCAGGCCGGTCGGTCTCGTCAATCGCTACGACCTGACGATGAGCCTCGCTCAGGATTACGGCCGCGCGCTCTATGCGAAGAAGCCGATCGCGGTGCGCATGGATGCGAGCCCGCTGATCGTCGACAGCGAAGTCGCGGTCGACGAGCTGGAATGGATGATCGCGGCGAACCGGCCGTCGGCGCTGACCCGCGGCTACATCGTCGTGCGGCAGGGCCTTTACATCGGGGTCGGCACGGCCCTGACGTTGCTGCAGCTCGGCATGCAACGCAGCGAGCAGCGCACCCGTCAGCTTGAAGACGCGCGCGGCGCGGCCGAGGCGGCCAACCGTGCCAAATCGCGTTTTCTGGCGGTGATGAGCCATGAACTGCGCACGCCGCTCAACGC
>JASHUW010000099.1 GCA_030039815.1 Alphaproteobacteria bacterium | reverse complement strand
CGGCCGCTATTCCGAGAGCTACACCGCGGCGCTGCCGGATTTCGTCAAGCTCGCCGAGGCGTTCGGTGCCAAGGGGCGGCGCGTCACCGACCCGGCCGAGCTCGACGACGCGATCCGCTTCATGACCGAGACGCCGGGCGCGGTGGTGCTCGACGTCGCCGTCGACGAGCTTGAGAACTGCTTCCCGATGATCCCCTCGGGCGCCGCGCATAACGAGATGCTGCTCGGCCCCGCCGACAAGGCCGAAAAGCCGGTGTCGGAAGAAGGCATGGTGCTGGTGTGACCCTCACCCGCGTCGCGCCTTTGGCGCTCGGCACCCTCTCCTGCGAGCGGGAGAGGGGATTTGGCGCCGTCACTTTAGCCCCTCTCCCGCTCGCGGGAGAGGGAGGGACCCGCGGCGAAGCCGTGGGAGGGTGAGGGTATGCCCGACATCGAGCGCCACACCATCGCCGTGCTCGTCGACAACGAGCCGGGCATCCTGGCGCGTGTCGTCGGCCTCTTCTCCGGGCGCGGCTACAACATCGACAGCCTGACCGTCGCCGAGGTCGACGCCAAGAACAACCTGTCGCGCATCACCGTCGTCACCTCGGGGACGCGCATGATCATCGAGCAGATCAAGGCGCAGCTCGCGCGCCTCGTGCCGGTGCGCAGGGTGCACGACCTGACCGACGAAGGCCCCTATGTCGAGCGCGAGATGGCGCTCATCAAGATGGTCGGCAAGGGCGAGCCGCGCATCGAGTCATTGCGCCTCGCCGACATTTTTCGCGCCCGTGTCGTCGACTCGACGACCGAAAGCTTCGTCTACGAGATCACCGGGTCGGCGGAAAAGCTCAACGCCTTTATCGGCCTCATGGAACCGTTGGGTTTGGTCGAAGTATCGCGCACCGGCGCGGTGGCGATCTCCCGCGGCCCCGGCCGGTTCTAGGGAGCGCGCAGATGGCCGACGAACGCGACATGGTGGTGACGCCCGGCCTGCTCTATGCGGTTCATGACGGGGTCGAGCTCGTCGGCGACCTCTGTTTGCCGCGCGGCGCCGACAAGGCGCCGGTGCTGGTCGCGGCGCATGGCGGCGGCTGGCAGATCGGCGACCGGGGGCTCTACCAGCATTGGGGCCCGTATCTCGCCCGCCGCGGCTACGGGCTGTTCTCGATCGAGTACCGGTTGATGAAGCCGGGGATGAGCACCTGGCCGGGCGCCGCCTATGACGTCAAGGCGGCGGTGCAATACGTCCGCGCCAACGCCGCGCGCCTCGGCGTCGACCCCGACCGCATTGGCGTCATCGGCGATTCCGCCGGCGCGCACCTCACCGCGCTCGTCGCACTCGCGGGCGCGGAACCGCTTCTCACCGGCGACTACCGCGACGACCCGCATGCCGGGGTGTCGTGCGCGGTCAAGGTCGCGATCGGCTTCTACGGCGTCTACGACATGATCGCGCAATGGGAGCACGACCAGATCTACCGGCCGCGCGATCAGATCACCGAGAAGTTTCTCGGCGGCCCGCCGGCGGCGAGCCGCAAGGTGTTTTTCGACGCTTCGCCGCTCAGCTACGCGACGATCGACAAGAACAGCACCAAGTTTCTGCTGATCTACGGCCGCGAGGACGAGATCGTCGATCCCGCGACGCAATCCGACCGGTTTCTCATCGCGCTGAAGCAGGCCGGGTTCTTCGCGCGCAACATCGTCATTCCCGATGCGGGGCATTTCTGGGTGGCGGACCCGGTCGAGGAGCCGGGGAGCTTTGCGGCGCGCACCGCGCCGCGGCTTGTCCGCTTTCTCGAAGCATCGCTATAGCAGTTCGGATCGAAGGAGAGTCCCATGCGCGTTTATTACGATCGCGACGCCGATGTGAACCTGATCAAGGCGAAGAAGGTCGCGGTCATCGGCTATGGCAGCCAGGGCAATGCCCACGCCAACAATCTGCGCGACAGCGGCGTCAAGCATGTCGTCGTCGCGCTGCGCCCGGGTTCGGCCTCGGCGCAGAAGGCCGAGGCGGCGGGCCTCAAGGTCATGACCCCGGCCGAGGCCGCGAAATGGGCCGATGTGGTCATGGTGCTGGCGCCCGACGAGCTGCAGGCGGCGCTCTACAACAGCGACCTCAAGCCCAACATGCGCGAGGGCGCGGCGATTGCCTTCGCGCACGGGCTCAGCATCCATTTCCGGCTGATCGAGCCGCGCCCCGACATGGATGTGTTCATGATCGCGCCCAAGGGCCCCGGCCACACGGTGCGCTCCGAATACCTGCGCGGCGGCGGCGTGCCGTGCTTGGTCGCGGTCGACCAGAACCCTTCGGGCAACGCGCTGGAGATCGCGCTCTCCTATGCCAGCGCGATCGGTGGCGGGCGCGCCGGGGTCATCGAAACCAGCTTTCGCGAGGAATGCGAGACCGATCTCTTCGGCGAGCAGTCGGTGCTGTGCGGCGGGCTCACCAGCCTCATCGTCGCCGGCTACGAGACGCTGGTCGAGGCCGGCTATGCGCCCGAGATGGCCTATTTCGAATGCCTGCACGAGGTGAAGCTGATCGTCGACCTGATCTATGAGGGCGGCATCGCCAATATGCGCTACTCGATCTCCAACACCGCCGAATACGGCGATTACACGCGCGGCGAACGGGTGATCAGCCCGGCGGTCAAGGAAGAGATGAAGCGCATCCTCGCCGATATCCAAAGCGGCCGCTTCGCCAAGGAATGGGTGCTCGAAAACAATGCCGGCCAGCCGAGCTTCAAGGCGATGCGCCGCCGCGCCGCCGAGCACGACATCGAAAAGGTCGGCGAGCGCTTGCGCGCGATGATGCCGTGGATCAAGCAGAACGCGCTGGTCGACCGCACGAAGAACTGATCTGACTTGGCCCAGGCTCGCCGCCCTCGCACGCTTCGTGTCCTGCACGTCGCGGCGGAGCTGTATCCCTGGGTCAAGACCGGCGGGCTTGGCGACATCGTGGCGGCGCTCCCGCCGGCGCTGCTGGCGCAGGGCATCGATGCACGGCTGTGCCTTCCCGCCTTCCCGGCGTTTCTCGACGCGTTCCATCTCACCGACGCGGTGCGGTTGGCGACCCCGTTCGCGGCCGAGCGGGTGCGCGTCGCGCTGGCGACCCCCCCGGGCAGCAAGATCGCCGCCTACCTCGTCGACCACCCGCCGTTCTACGACCGCTCAGGCGGGCCTTATGGCAGCGCGGACGGGCGGGACTGGCCCGACAATCACCGCCGTTTCGCGCTGCTCGCTTGGGCCGCGGCGGCGCTGGCCGGTGGCGCCGATCCGAACTGGCGGCCCGACATCGTCCATGCGCACGATTGGCATGCCGGCCTCGCGCCCGCCTATCTGAAGGCCGAGGCCGCGCCGGCGGCGGCGAGCGTCTTCACCGTGCACAACCTCGCCTATCAGGGCTCGTTTCCCGCCGGCGTTTTTCCTGAATTGTCGCTGCCGGCGGGCTTTTACGGGCTCGACGGTGTCGAGTTCTATGGCGGCGTGTCGTTCCTCAAGGCCGGGCTCGCCTATGCCGACCGGCTGACCACGGTGAGCCCGACCTATGCCCGCGAAATTCAGACGCCGGAATTCGGCGAGGGGCTTGACGGGCTCTTACGGCTGCGCGCCGACGCGCTGACCGGCATCCTCAACGGCGTCGATCCGACAGTGTGGGACCCGGCGCATGACGACGCGCTGCCGCAGCCCTACGACATCGAGACCGCCGAAGCCGGCAAGGCCGCGGCCAAGGCCGAGTTGCGCCGCCGCCTGCATCTCTTTGAAGGCGACGCGCCGGTCTTCGGGGTGGTGAGCCGGCTCAGCCCGCAAAAAGGCCTCGACCTGCTGCTCGCCGCGCTGCCCGACCTCACCGCCGGCGGCGGCCAGCTGGCGCTGCTCGGCAGCGGCGACCGCGACCTCGAAACCGGCTTCGCCGAGGCCGCCGCAGCGCAGCGCGGCACGGTTGGGGTCGAGATCGCCTATGACGAGACGCTGGCCCGCCTCGTCATCGCCGGCGCCGATTGCATCGTCGTGCCGTCGCGATTCGAGCCGTGCGGCCTGACGCAAATGTATGCGCTGCGCTATGGCACGCTGCCGCTGGTAAGACGGACCGGCGGGCTCGTCGACACCGTCGTCGACGCCACCCCGGCGCGGCTCAGGGACAAGACCGCCACCGGCTTCATGTTTGAGCCGGCGACCGCCGAGGCGCTCGCCGCGACCATCGAATGGGCGAGCGCGCAATACCGCAACCGCGCCAGTTGGCGGCAGATGATGCGCCAGGCGATGACCCGCGACTTCAGCTGGGCGCAATCCGCCCGGCAATACGCCGCGCTGTACCGCGAGGTGGTGGGTTGATTCTTCGCTCAGATTTCCAGGTAGCGTCGCGCCTTGCCCAATTTCGTCTCGTCTCCGCGCCCGGCCAGCAGCCCATCGACTGAAATGTCTTCGTCGAGCTCTTCCCAATGGAGCCCGCAAGGACTCAGCTCGTAATTCTCTAATTGCGCCCGCGTCGCTCCTTGCAGGCGCGGGTACCAAGCGAGAGGCACGCTGATGGTCCTTCCATCGGACAGCGCTACGCTCATCTTCGCCGCGTCAAAACTCGCGGAGACTGGGCTAATCAAAGTGTTCTTCCCAGGCTGCTTGGATTTGTTCACGGTGTACCTCGACCAATCTCCGTATGTGCCGCAATTCCCGGGTATCGAAGCCGCGATTATATGCTTCGGGCAAGCCTGGACGAAGCCATAGCTTTACTTCGCAACCTGTGCCCCGCACATGAATGTGAGGCGGTTCGCGCGGCGTACCTTCGTCAGAATAGAAAAAGAAGCGCAGACTCCCATCACGGAAAACAGTCGGCATTAGTGGAGGTCAGCTCCCCAGTATCGTCCCCGCCTCCAGCCCCGCGTCGCTCGCCTTGATCTTGGCCCCATCGCCGATCTTGACGCGCGAGCAGTCGATGAACCCGCCCTGGCAGTGGATGCGGATGCCCTCCGGCCCGGCGGACACGATCTCGCCCAGTTTCTTGCCGCGCACGCTGCCGAAGGTCGGCGCCATGACCTTCTTGGCGTCGAACAGATAGAGTTTCTTGTCGCCTTCCTCTGACTTCAGGGTCGTCCACGCGCCGGGCGCCGGGTTGCAGCCGCGGATCAGGTCGTAGACGAAATCGACATGGTTCGCCCAGTTGATCTTGCTCTCCGCCTCGCGCACCCATCCTTCGTAGGTCGCCTCGTCCTCGTCCTGGGTCGATTCGATGGCCCGCCCGGCGGCGACGAGGTCGGCGGCCTGCACCAGCGCCTCGACCCCCAAGGGGAAGATCTTGTCGAAATAGAGCGAGGCCGCGGTGTCGTCGGGGCCGACCGTCACCCGCTTCTGCAGGATCACCGGCCCTTCGTCGAGGCCCGGGGTGGGGCGGAAGATCGTCAGCCCCGTCTCCTTGCGGCCGCGGATGATCGCCCATGGGATCGACGCCGGCCCGCGATGCAGCGGCAACAGCGACGGGTGGAACTGGATCATCCCGTGCTTGGGGATCGCGCAGAACTCCGGCGGCGCGAACAGCAGCACATAGGCCATGACGCCGATCTCGGCATCGCAAGCCCTGAGCGCGTTTTGCGCCTCGGGATCGGAATATTTCGGGAAGCGATGGACCGGCAGCTTTTTCTCTTCTGCCGCCGCGACCAGCGGATCGGGGCGGGCGCCCGGCCGCTCCGGCGCCGCAAACACGCCGGCAATCGTGTCGCCGCGCGCCAGGAACGCTTCCATGACGGCCTTGCCGAAGGCCTGCTGACCGACGATGACGATGCGCATGTCGCCTCCTTAGCCCATTGCCCTTACGGCCGCGCGCAGACTCCCACGCGCGTCCCGCGGCGGCAAGGGGTGCGCCGGGCGCGGGCGCTATTTCTTCGCGAGGAGGTCGCGCAGGCCACGCAATGCCAATTCGTAACCGGCGATGCCGAACCCGGCGACGATGCCGTGGCTGACCGCCGCCGTTTGCGACGCCGGCCCGCGGC